>NZ_JAJAFY010000056.1:0-26871 GCF_025384885.1 Photorhabdus kleinii | reverse complement strand
TAGCCTGATTTATTTTCCTTATCTCATTTTCTGATTTTGGCGGTTCTGTATGTGAATTCTCACAAATAGGACATCTCTTTTACTGTAAAAGGCAAAACCAGTAACCAGAAGAAGTCTGTAAAGAGGATAGCGATGAGGTTCCCAATGCCTATTACTTCATTGTCATCTAGCCCAAGCCTTTTCGGCGTTTTTTGTTTTTTGATTGCGGTTTTTCTTGTTGCAAGTACTGTATGGACTCACTAAGCGGTTTTAACACCACAACGACAGCAATAGCAATAACCCGCTTTATTGGTGAGTTTCAGTTTGACTGTGTGACTATTACCCCGTGTTAGAGTCTAAGTGGATTTAGTATGATTGCTTGCTGTTATTGGGTTTTTGGTGGATCTGTTTAAGAATATTTAGGTAGGTTTAGTTAAGAGTGGCGTCCCCTGCTGGAATCGAACCAGCAATTAGCCCTTAGGAGGGGCTTGTTATATCCATTTAACTAAGGGGACATAGCTTTATTATAACGGCTTTTCATTCATAATATAAGGCGTTATAAACTGTTTGCCTATTTAGTGATCGCTTGAATTGAATACCATTCAAGTTAGATTGTCAGTAATATTCACATTATTGATGATCATCGGCGAGTCGTGTAACAAACTGATCTGCCGGATCTAGAAGGTTATTATTTGGAGAGATGTATGAAGTATCGTTTGGGCGGAATCGCTCTTACCGCCGCATTACTAGTGGGATGCGCTAATTCATCTGATACTGTTGAACAGGGGCGTTCAGACCCATTGGAAGGTTTTAACCGTACAATGTTCAACTTTAATTATGATGTTCTTGACCCTTATGTTTTACGTCCAGTCGCGGTAGCGTGGCACGATTATGTGCCGATGCCTGCTCGAAATGGTTTGGGTAATTTTCTGAGTAATCTCGAAGAGCCGGCTAGTATGGTAAACAGTTTCTTGCGTGGTAACCCATATCAGGGGATGAAACATTTTAATCGTTTTTTCCTGAATACCATTTTGGGTATGGGGGGGCTGATTGATGTTGCAACGATGGCAAACCCTAAATTGGCAAAAGAAGAGTCAAAACGCTTTGGGAGTACCCTAGGCTATTATAAGGCGGGATATGGTCCTTATGTTGTATTACCGGGCTATGGCAGTTTCACCCTACGTGATGAAGGGGGAAATTGGGCGGATATGACTTATCCAATGCTGAGTTATCTGACTATTTGGATGTCAGCCGGCAAGTGGGCATTTGAAGGTATTGAAACCCGTGCTCGTTTACTGGATTCTGATGGCTTGTTGAAGAACTCATCAGATCCTTATTTGATGATGCGTGAGGCTTATTTCCAGAGCCATGATTTTATGGCAAGCGGTGGTAAGCTGGAAGCCACGAAAAATCCGAATGCGGAAGCATTACAGGATGATTTGGATAGTATTGATTGATAGTTGTTATTTGATTGTTAACTTTGTAGATAAAAAAGGATAGCAGTGGAACTATCCTTTTTTAGGGCTGCATATTATTAGAATGCGTAGTTGAAGTTCACACCGTAAAGCCAAGCAGTACCTTTAGCTTCGAATTCGTATGGTACATTAGTTGGATCAGATTTGTTATCAGATAATCTCTCTTTGACAGTGACTTTCTGACCGTGCATATAAGAAACACCTACATCAACAGAAGCATCTTTGTTAAATGCGTAAGTTGCACCAGCGCTCAGCCAGAAACGATCTTGATCTGGAATAGAGATAGAACGGTTTTCAGCAGGGATCGGGCTGTCATCAAAGGCGATACCGGTACGGAATGTCCAGTTGTCATCGTGATAATAAGTTGTGCCTAAAGCAATACGATAGGCATCTTTGAAGCCTTCATGTTTACTAAACAGGACTGCGCCGTCTTTTTTCCTAGTCCCTTTCAATTCATCAAACTCACTCCAGCCTGCATACGCCAGGCTATAGTGGATAGCCCATTTAGGTGCTACACGGTTATAACCAGAAACTTCCCAGATATCTGGCAACTTGAGATCCAATTTACCGCCAATGGTTTGACCGCCGGTAGCAGGTAAGCCTACTTTTCGTCCTACCATAGCCGGTATATCGTTTTTATAGTCACCGTCTTTAAATTTAACTTTAACTTTAGAACGGTAAGTCAAGCTGTAACGGTTATTTTCATCCACTTCATACATGATGCCCGCGTTCCAGCCATAACCCCAATCTTTGCCTTCTAGGTTAGCAACTTCATCTGTTGGGTTTATGGCGCCTCGCAGTTTCTGCGACAGAATACCTGCATGACGGACAATTTTTGCATCCGCATAAACAGCGTTCAGCCCTAAACCAAAGCTAAAGTGATCGTTCAGACGATAAGCACCGCTCAGATTGAAGTTCAATGTTGTCAGGTCAGTTTTACCGCCGATGGGTCCTGCTTCATAGTTATTGCTAAAATTGGTTGCCAGGCCGAAGTTGGTGGTGACCGAGGTCCCAACAAACCATTGATCATCGATTGGCATAATGAAATGTATGTTAGGTATCCAAGCGGTAGGAGCAATATTTTTAGCGTTAGTACTTTTGCCCGTTATTGGGGATTTACCGGTAATGTCAACATCAGGGTTGATATAGACAGCACCAATGGAAAATGATGGACGATCAAACAGCGTCATTGCTGCTGGGTTACGACTTCCTACCGTTGCGTTATCAGCAACAACGCCTTCCCCGGAAAAAGCACGGCCCAAAGCCGAAGTAGAAAATTCATTTAACTGGAAACCAGCAGCGCCAGCATTTGATGAAATTATTGCCACTGCAACCGCTAATGCTGAACGGGTGAACAGGTTTTTCTGGTTCATAACCAAAACCCTCTTGTTTATTATTTAACTATGCCACTTATCTTAGCAAGGAGCGCAGGATTGTAGGGTCGGTTTGCCTCGCTGACAAATCAGACCAGTCGTGAAGTATAGGTCTGATAACAGTTGGTGTTGCAAGGATGTTTTCAAAATATTACCAAGTTGATATCAAAAACGCGACTCAGTTAACAAAAAAATGATTTTTGATATTAATAAAAACGTTTAAAAATGATTTTTTAAGATCAAATTTCGACAGATAAATATACTTTAAGGGGTAGAACGAGTTTTCCGGTAGTTTAAGAGAGATAAGATATTAAAATTCATTATGAATATTTGAGTAATGAAATTATGACTGATGTAATAAGCCAATGTTGCACAAAAGCTTGCGAACATGTTCGAATAAGCATTGAAACCATTTAGCCATTAAATAAATTAAAGTTGCGCTTCCTCTCATTTTTGGTTTATTCAGGTTTGCTATTTATAAACATTACGCTAACAATGATCTGTCAGGTCAGACCTGTCCAGGTTGGTTGAAGAGTTTTTTCAGTAATTTGATTCAGTTAACGATAATCTTTCAGGAGCCGTTATGAGTCGTCCTTTAACAAAAGTGACACATCAAGGTGATCGTATCGCCATTGTCAGTGGGCTACGCATTCCATTTGCTAAACAGGCAACATCGTATCACGACATACCGGCTGTGGATTTGGGTAAATCAGTCGTCAGCGAACTTGTGACAAGGAGTGGTTTACTCCCTGAAAAGATTGACCAACTGGTGTTTGGGCAAGTAGTGCAAATGCCTGAAGCGCCGAATATTGCCCGTGAAATCGTTCTTGGTACTGGGTTAAGTGTGAGTACTGATGCTTACAGTGTATCCCGTGCATGTGCCACTAGTTTCCAGGCGATTGCTAATGTGGCTGAAAGCATTATGGCTGGCACGGTGAATATCGGGATTGCTGGTGGAGCAGATTCTTCGTCTGTATTGCCGATTGGTGTGACTAAATCCTTGGCTCGTACTCTGGTGGAGATGAATAAGGCTAAAACGCTATCGCAACGCCTTAAGTTACTTAGCCGCCTTAAATTTCGTGATTTATTGCCTGTATCTCCGGCGGTAGCGGAATATTCGACAGGTCTGCGTATGGGAGATACCGCGGAACAGATGGCGAAGACTTACCGTATCAGTCGAGAAGATCAGGATGCATTAGCACATCGCTCCCATATTCTGGCAGCAAAAGCTTGGGAACAGGGATTGTTGGTTGATGAAGTCATGACAGCTCACTTCCCTCCATATCGTGAAGCATTGCTTGAAGATAATAATATTCGTAAAAATTCTGTACTGACCTCTTATGCGAAGCTGCGTCCGGCATTTGACCGTAAGTACGGCACGGTCACTGCTGCAAACAGTACACCGCTGACGGATGGTGCAGCGGCGGTCATATTGATGCGTGAATCAGTGGCTAAGGCGTTGGGAATAAAACCGCTTGGTTATCTGCGTAGCTATGCATTCTCGGCCATTGATGTCTGGCAAGATATGTTATTAGGGCCGTCATACGCCACGCCAATAGCGCTCGATCGTGCAGGTATTACACTGAAAGATCTAACTTTAATCGATATGCATGAAGCTTTTGCGGCTCAGACACTGGCAAACCTGAAAATGTTTGCCAGTGATGAATTTGCTCGTAATAAATTAGGGCGTGCTCAGGCAATTGGTGAAGTTGATATGGACAAATTTAATGTCTTAGGGGGTTCAATCGCTTATGGGCACCCATTTGCAGCAACAGGAGCTCGTATGGTGACGCAGGTATTGAATGAGTTGCGTCGTCGTGGCGGTGGCCTTGGGCTGACAACAGCTTGTGCTGCTGGCGGGTTGGGCACAGCTATGGTATTGGAGGTGGAATAATGACTCAGGCTCAGCATGATGCTGCACCCATCACTATGGGTACAAACCAAACTGCTTCTGTTTTCAGTTTTGATGTCAGGCCAGATAAGATCGGCATTATCACCATTAATGTACCGGGAGAAAAGGTAAATACGCTGAAAGCAGAATTTGTTGATCAATTTCTGAATGTTTTCAAGCAAGCTCAGCAATCTTCTGGTCTTAAAGGATTAATATTGATTTCCGGTAAGCCGGATACGTTTATTGCTGGTGCTGATATTTCTATGATTGCCGGATGTAAGACCAAAGAAGATGCGCGAGATTTGGCTGAAAAGGGTCAGAAACTATTTTCTCAGATAGCCAATTACCCCTTGCCTGTCGTAGCAGCAATTCATGGCGCTTGTTTGGGGGGCGGTTTGGAATTGGCGCTTGCATGTCATTGGCGTGTATGTTCACAGGATGATAAAACTCGTCTTGGATTACCGGAAGTTCAACTTGGGTTATTACCCGGCTCTGGTGGTACTCAGCGGTTGCCAAGGCTTATTGGTGTTAGTTCAGCGTTGGATATCATTCTGACAGGTAAACAGCTACGGGCGAAACAGGCATTACGGCTCGGATTGGTGGATGATGCTGTGCCGTTGGATATTCTGCTAGACATTGCTATCGAAAAAGTCAAAAAGGGTATTCCTGTGCGTAAGCCTTTGCCGTGGCAACAGCGGCTATTAGTTGGCCCCGTGGGAAGATACTTTTTGTTTAATATTGTTCGTAAAAAGACATTGGCGAAAACTCGTGGTCATTATCCTGCACCTGAACGAATTATTGAAGTTATCAAAGAAGGTCTTGAAAAAGGCATGAGCCAGGGTTTACGGGCTGAGGCGGTGGCATTTGGTGAACTGGCAATGACACGGGAATCTGCTGCTTTACGTAATCTGTTTTTTGCTGCAACTTCGTTGAAGAATGAAACGGGGTCATCAGAGAAGCCGGCGGAGATCAAGCGCGTTGGTATATTAGGTGGTGGTTTGATGGGCGGAGGCATTGCGAATGTAACAGCCACTCGTGGCAAACTACCGGTGCGGATTAAAGATATTAATGAAAAGGGCATTAGCCAGGTATTGAAATATACTTGGGATTTGTTGTCCAAGCGGGTGAAGCAAAAACGACTACGTCCGGCAGAGTGTGCTCAACAAATGATGCTAATTTCAGGAACAGTAGATTATCGTGGTTTCGCACAAACCGATATTGTTGTTGAAGCAGTGTTTGAGGATTTGCCACTAAAACAGCAAATGGTGGCAGAAATTGAAACGAATGCTAAACCAGAAACCATATTTGCATCTAATACATCTTCACTACCTATCCATCAGATTGCTGAAAAAGCCCAACGACCAGAGCAGGTTATTGGTCTGCATTATTTTAGTCCAGTGGATAAGATGCCGCTGGTGGAAGTTATTCCACATCAAGGGACCAGTGAGAAAACGATTGCTACAGTCGTTGCTTTGGCGAAGAAACAGGGTAAAACCGCTATCGTGGTAGGTGATAAAGCCGGGTTTTATGTAAACCGGATTCTTGTCCCTTATATTAGTGAGGCCGCGCATTGCCTGGTAGCAGGAGAACCTATTGACCATATCGATGGAGCACTGGTTAATTTTGGTTTTCCAGTAGGGCCGATTAATTTATTGGATGAAGTAGGTATTGATGTTGGCACCAAAATCATGCCGATTCTGGTAGAACAACTAGGTCCGCGTTTTGCTGCACCTGAGTCTCTCGATGCTGTACTGAAAGATGGTCGTAAGGGTAGGAAAAATGGCCGTGGTTTCTATTTATATGCCTCAGGGTCCAGAAAATTCTGGCAGTTTGGTAAGAAAGGCAAAAAAGTTGATAGCTCAGTTTATACCTTGCTAAATATAACACCTGAGTCGCACATGCTCTCGTCAGAAATTGCTCAACGTTGTGTGATGCTAATGCTTAATGAAGCTGTTCGTTGCTTGGATGAAGGCATTATCAGAAGTCCACGTGATGGTGATATTGGGGCGGTATTTGGCATTGGTTTTCCGCCATTCTTTGGTGGTCCATTCCGTTATATTGATAGCCTTGGTTGTGCCAGAGTGGTGGAGATTCTGCGTAGGCTGGAAAGCCAGTATGGAGACAGATTTGTACCTTGTGAATGTTTAATGAAAATGGCTGAACAGAATAAAAGTTTTTATCCATAGTGGTGGCTTGTACTGTATTGATGAAAAGATGGATTCCGGTGCCGTGGGGCTCCGGAATTATATTAAGTGTTTTTGAATAAAAAAGATCTCTTTATAGGTTCAAACAACATCTATTGGGTTGTCGTTCAATCATTTTATTTGTTTTTGTTTTGAGTAGAATGCTTGTTCACCCTGTCTGAAATGTTTTTTGTAGAAACAATTTTTATTGTATAACTCAGAAGTGGGATAACTGCACTTACTCATTCATACGGTGGACTATGCAAATTTTTATTATGCGTCATGGTGACGCGGCTTTAGATGCAATTAGCGATGCTGCCCGGCAACTCACTCCTCGCGGTTGTGATGAATCGCAAAAAATGGCTTGTTGGTTAGCACAGCAAAAGCATCAGATTGATCTCGTATTGGTGAGTCCTTATATTCGCGCTGAACAAACGTTACAGATTGTTCGTAAATCCTTATCTTTGCCGGATGGTGAAGAGGTGTTGTTGGGATTAACGCCGTCAGGTGATGCTGCTACAGTGAGTAGTTATCTCCAGTTTCTTGCTGAGCAAGGTCATAACGCTGTTTTAGTTGTCTCTCACTTACCATTAGTCAGCTACTTAGTTGCTGAGCTATGTCCGGCAGAAACACCACCGATGTTTGCAACTTCTGCAATGATATGCGTGGATTTAAACAGCCAGACTGGCAAAGGGACTCTTGCCTGGCAGGTCAGTCCGTCTCAATTGGTAGCAAAAGCCTAATAATTCAGCGGCGTATTGGCTCAAGGCTCATCAAGTTCGATAAGCATCAATAGTGCGGCGTTACCTCCCCATTCCTTTGGCGCTTGATGAAAGGCTATGATATCGGGGTGTTGGGCTAACCACAGAGGTGTTTGCTGTTTGAGAATGTGTTTTCCGTGGCCGTGCATGATACAGGCACAATAGACATGTTCACGACGGCAAGCAGCGATCAATGCTCCAATTTCCTGTTTGGCCTGCATTTGAGTTAATCCGTGTAAATCAAGAAACAGTTCTGGCGAATAGTCACCTCGACGTAATTTCTTCAATTCATAATGGTTTGTATCTTCCCTTACGTAACGGGTAGGGCCCTCGGTATCAAGGTTGGGCTGAAATTCATCAGAAAAATAGTAGCTGGCATCAATTTGCTCTTGCTGAATTCGTTCAGGGGCAATATAGCTGGTTTTTTTTCTTCTGGGAGAATGTAAAACGGTATCCTGGTTGATGCGTTTAGTGCCTGTTACCGATTGTTGAAATAAGTGAATCTCTTCCTCATTCAGGGAGTATTTATTTTTCATCATTGCTCAGTTGATTAAACCATTTTGTGACAAGTGTACTGCATCTTTTTAACTATTAAACCTGATTATGTTTAATAAAACCTGATTTTACCGAGTTTGTGGTTTAAAAATGCTGATAAGAAGGTATATCCAGATAGTTAATAAAATAATTTGACAATGACAGTGGGTTGGAAAATAAATGTATATACAATTAAAAAACTGATTTATCAGATACAGACCAATACAGGATGCTGATCATGGTAATAGAACTGTGTGATACTGATACCATCTGGCGTAATGCAAGACTGGCAACAATGGATGCTGCTGTCAATGCAGCTTACGGATTATTAAAAGAATATGATCTTGTGGTGCGTGATGACAAAATTTTAGCTATTTTGCCCACTGCAACATTACAGACGAGTCGTTGCCAGGTAATTGATGTCCAGCAACGCTTAATTACCCCTGGTTTAATCGATTGTCACACCCATTTAGTGTTTGGTGGTAACCGGGCTTATGAGTGGGAACAGCGTTTAAATGGTATGTCCTATGCTGAACTCAGCGCTCAGGGAGGGGGGATTAATGCGACAGTTTCTGCGACTCGGGCCAGTTCTCATGAGCAACTTGAGCGTTCTGCGCAACAACGCCTTGCTGCATTTATGGCCGAAGGTGTGACCACTATTGAGATTAAATCGGGTTATGGATTAAATCTGGAAAATGAAGAAAAGTTGCTACAGGTTGCGCAGCACTTGGCGCGACATAACCCGATCGAGATCAGCCCCACATTGCTTGCTGCTCATACTTGTCCACCTGAATATAAGCATAATCCCGATGCTTATATGGATCTGATTTGCGAAGATATCCTTCCACAACTTTGGCAAAAAGGGCTGTTTGAGGCAGTAGATGTTTTTTGTGAGAGTGTAGGATTTAATCTGGCACAAACTGAGCGACTCTTTCAGGAAGCACAGCGTTGGAACATTCCAGTAAAAGGTCATGTGGAACAGTTATCTCATTTAGGCGGGAGTGAACTGGTCGCTCGCTATCATGGTCTTTCTGTGGATCATATTGAATATTTAGATCAGGCGGGAGTTGAGTCGCTCAGTCACAGTGGTACGGTAGCTGTTTTGCTTCCTGGTGCGTTCTACTTTTTGCAGGAAACACAGCGTCCTCCTATTGATTTATTGCGGCAATTTAATGTGCCGATAGCTGTATCTACCGATTTTAATCCTGGAACCAGCCCATTTGCTTCTTTGCGAATGACCATGAATATGGCATGTGTCCAATTTGGATTGACTCCTGAAGAGGTATGGTTAGGTGTAACCCGACATGCGGCTCGTGCATTGGGCAGAGAACAGCGTCACGGACAGTTGCGTGTAGGAGCTTACGCCGATTTTGTTGTCTGGGATGCAGAAAATCCCGTTGATATTTTCTATGAGTTGGGTCATAACCCTTTGAATACCAGAGTATTTCGTGGTGTTATGACTCATTCCAGCATATATAACAGATAAGGAGCGGTAAATGAATTTATGGCATGCTACTTCGCCGACTATTTGGCAAGGACGAAATGATTTGGTAGAAGCGGATAATGCACTACGGCTTTTTCAAACAGTTAAAGTATCTCCGTATTTTACGCCGGAAGAATTTTCTCACTATATTGCTCTCTTAGGGTTTGAATGTGATGAAGGTGTAAAGCGCAATCAGGGGAGGCTTGGTGCCAATCAAGGCCCTGATTATTTGCGGCAGTCGTTGGCAAATATGGCTAGTCATAAAGGGCATGATAGATTGGTAGATTTGGGAAGCGTTCGTGCTAATCCCAATCAATTGAGTGAAGCACAACAAGCCTTGTCTGATGCCATTACCCAATGTCAACGTCAGAACGTACGTACCTTGGTATTGGGTGGTGGACATGAAACGGCTTTTGCTCATGGTGTTGGCATTTATGATGCTTTTCCACATCAACGTGTTGGTATTATTAACTTTGATGCTCATCTCGATTTACGGCGTTCGCTGCAGCCCACTTCTGGTACACCATTTCGTCAACTTGCTGAATATTGTCAGCAACATCAACGTCTATTTCACTATACTTGCATTGGCGCAAGTTTGGCGTCTAATACGCAGGCATTGGTGGATGAAGCAAATCGCTTGAACGCTACGATTATCTGGGATAATCAATGTTGTGAAACTATGCTGGACAAGGTACAACAGCAGATACAAGATATACTCCAGCAAGTTGATGTGATTTACATGACGATCGATTTGGATGTATTACCTGCTTATCAGATGCCAGCAGTCTCTGCGCCAGCCGCATTGGGGCTGCCATTGGAGCGCCTTCTGCAATTAATTCAGCCAATTTGTCAGAGCGGTAAACTACAGGCGGCTGATTTGGTTGAGCTCAATCCAATATTTGATATACAAGGTATAGGTGGAAGAGCAGCAGCACGTCTTGCCTGGCAATTAGCACATTGGTGGTATTGATTATCTAAAATAACAGTACTATTGTGTTTTCTATTTTGGCAAAGATAGCTTGATAAAGTGAGTGTAATTAATCACTTAACATTTTTATAGCATAAGGAATTTATTGTGACGACGCACTTATCAGGATCATTTGCCAAACCTGCGCCTCTGTATGCCAAAGTGAAACAATCTATCATTGAAAAAATCTACACCGGTGAGTGGAAATCAAATGATCGTGTTCCTTCTGAAGCTGAATTGGTTAAACAGTTTAACTGTAGCCGTATGACTGCTAACCGTGCACTGCGTGAGTTGACCGCTGAAGGGCTATTAGTACGGCTGCAAGGCGTGGGATCGTTTGTCGCAGAACCGAAGGGGCAATCCGCTCTGTTCGAAATTCACAGCATTGCTGATGAGATTTCAGCTCGTTCTCATCAGCATCGCTGTAAAATATTAAAATTATCCGAGCTGGATGCGGATGTGAAACAGGCCGCTGAATTGGACATTATTGTTGGTACGCCGATTTATCATTCGATTATTGTCCATTATGAAAACGATGTTCCTGTTCAAATAGAAGATCGTTATGTTAATGCCCAAGCGGTGCCTGATTATTTGCAACAGGATTTTACGAAACTTACGCCACACGATTATTTGTCAATGATTGCACCTCTAACGGAAGGTGAACACATTGTGGAAGCTATTGCTGGCGATCCTCGATCCTGCAAGTTGTTGCAAATTGAGTCAGGGGTTCCCTGTTTGTTAATTAGTCGCCGAACTTGGTCGACTCATTATACTGTTTCCAGTGCCAGGCTGTTATTTCCGGGTAATCGGTATAAATTGAAAGGACGTTTCAACTCATAGCTATATCCTCATAACTGATTTTTTTCCGTATGAGCTGATAGGGTTGCCATAGATCATTACCTTCATAATGGATTAATGCGATTTCACGTATTTTATCCGTTCCATTTATGGCAACCGTATTGGTAAGCGCATTAAATAAGGGGATGTCAGAGCTAGAATCACCATAGGCAACACATTTTTCCAAATTTAGCCCATGTTCCTGTACATATTTTTTCACTATCTGTAATTTACTTTCGGGCGTTAATATCTGTTCTGGATCAATCGATTCACGAAAAGGTAAAGCAGGAAAATTTGATGCAACAACGATATCAACCCCAAATTTTTTTAAATGTTGGGCAAAGAAGTCTGGTGATAGGGTAATGACCATAGATATTTCACCTTTGGTTCTGATATCGTCAAAAACCTCTTTTATTCCTCCAATCCACGGTGAGGCATGAAAAACTTTAGCAACGTCAGCGTACTGCAAGTTTGACCATAGACGTTGTAATTCAGCGGCAAATTTCTTGGTATCTATATCGCCTTGAGAAAATTGTTTTTCCAGCAGATGAAGCTCTGTCAGGCAATTCATTGTACGGGCAATTTCCAGACTTGCTGTGGTTCCTCTGAGAAGAGTGCCGTCCATATCAAAAACATGTAATACTTTCATAATAAACCTAAGTCATTTTTTCGTTATAGGGAGAGGGTAGGTTTGTTCGTGATGGTAAACATATAGGGATTACCTATCTTAGTAATCCCCCGCTTATTCAGCTAGCTCACGAATTAGGCGGCTTCTACTGCCAAGGTTTTAAGAACCGCTGAGGCGGCATAGTGGCCACTAATCATTGCAGCAACAATACCTCTGAAAATTCCACAAGCATCGCCTGCAACCCATACAGGATAAGGGGAAGTTTCCAGGCTTAAATCACCGTCAAGACTGGGATACCAACCGACACCTTCTAGTGTAGGACCGACGATATGTGTATTCTCGTGATCAATTTCGGGAAATTTTTTGATAATATTACGTAATCCTTGCAACATTTTATCGAATAGCTCTTCTCCATAAATAGATATAAGTTGTGTAATTATGTTAGCATTTCCTGCTAATACATCTTGTACTTTGATTCTAAAGTAAGAATCTTCTTGCTTCATGGCGGAAACAATATTATTGAGTGCTCGGTCCGCGATATCTTCATCGAGGATACGTGTATTAAACCCAACATTAGATCGTCCTGTCGAAGGGCCGTCAGAATGACCGGAAACGGTCCATAAATCTTGGGTTTTTGTTAATACTGTTTCGCCATCCCGGCAAGCACAGAAAGTACGCCATTCAATAACGCCATCATCCGACCGAAACTTTAACTTCGGGTCGAGTTGTTTCATATTTTTAAAAAATGCCAAATCTTCTTGCTGTTCAATGCGGAACCCAACTTCTAACCGATTGAAAGATTGTTTTTTAACCAGGCTGGCAATCTCTAATGGACCAAATCTTCCACTAGCTAAAATGATTCGTCGGCATTCAATTTGATAAGTATTGGCATTTTTGTCTCTTAAATTCATAATCAGAGCATCTTTTCTTTTGACGTATTTATAAGACAGGAATTTAGTTTGTGTGATGATATCTGCATCTGCCGTTTGCACCATATCTTCAACAAGATTAATTCTATCTTCAAGAGACATATAATTAGAGGGATAATCTTTTAATACCCATTCCCCGGAGCCTACTGTAAAGTCTTTGGGATTTGTTGGGAATGGTGGTGTGTCCAGACCATATGTGTTTAGCGTGGTGCATGTCCATTCATAAGCTTGCCGTAATTCCAGTTCATTTGGTAACTCCCAAAGTGCACTGGCAGAAGGAAAAAATGAGAATTTTCCGTCAGAAAACAGCCCTGCACCACCGTGTCCTTCGGTTATCTCAACGAGATTATCTTTATCGCGTTCATGAATAGCTTTGCCATTATCGATTAGTACAACTCGTAAACCTTTTCCTTTCAATTTCTGTACCGCAGCTAAACCTGCTGGGCCAGCGCCAATAACAGCGACATCATATACAGACATTTCTCTCCTCCATTCTTTAGTCAGAATTAATGTTCCTGGGAACATTTTCTATGAGTTGAGCATTGAATTATTTGTTCGGTTTTACGGAGTACATCCCGTTTTTTGCTAGAAATAGCATTCTATTCCGATTACCCTTATCAAATACGAAACTACTGGTATCGAAAATAGAACGTCTAAACTTGCTTTTATGGTCCTATTTGTCAATACCAATTTTGGGGTATTTTAATTTGTCAATGAATGGAGCGATTTATGAGTGAGAATGAGCGGCTATCCCCATTAAGACGTGGGCGTCCACGCGATAATGACACAACAAAAGCTGTGTTGAATGCTGCACTTGTTCTCGTTGAAAGTGGACGGATTGCAGATATTACTATTAACCATATTGCCTTGTATTCAGGCGTTGCGAAATCGACTATTTATCGTAGATGGCCGAATGTATCAGCAGTTTTAATGGATGCTTTCTTTGATGATATTGAACCTCTAATTATTTATGACAAACAGATGCCGGTGATAGAATCCATGCGGATTACCATTAAAAAGCTTATTGAAGTGTTGCAAAGTAAGCACGGGTTACTGTTTAGGTATCTGTTGGGATCAGCGCAGTACGATACTGAGGTGAGAGAGGTTTTTATTCAGCGCTGGCTTGAACCACGACGACAGTTAGGAAAGCAGATTATTTTACATGCTATCGAGCGGGGAGAAATTTCTTCTCATACTGATCGTGACTTATTGTTAGACTGCATTTTCGGTGCTATTTACTACAAATATATGGTTTCTTTTTCTCTCGTTACACCTGAATTTGTCGATAAGGTTATTGATTGTGCGTTTGGTGGTTTGGCTAGGGATTGAATGTTCATTTCGATAAAAAAGGATCTGTTGGCGGTTATAGGTGTCCCATCCAAAGAGTGATTTTTGCTAAGTCAAAATAGCTTTTTCATATATCTCATCCAATACGCCACCACATGTTGTGGCGTTGTCAGTTTATTACATCGTTGGCAAAAGAACTTTCTCTAGCCAGGAAAAACCCTTTCTTAGTTAAATTATATTTTTGTAAAATTTATGTAAATAATTTGTGATTGTAAACACAAAAATAAGAAAAATATGATTCCTTGATAATTGGAGAGAAATAATATTAACAAATTGATTCATAAGAAAATAAAAATAATAAACTCATCAATTTGTCATTTTAGCTAATGGTTTGGTCTATTGAATATACATGTATGTACAACTATACATTAGCAAATATCTAAAGACCAAAAGGAGCCAGACCGTGACCGCCCAAAATAGTAAATTCCGTAATGTTGGTATTCGGGCACCCAGAGGAACACAATTAACAGCCAAAAGTTGGCTAACCGAAGCTCCTCTGCGCATGTTAATGAATAATCTTGATCCAGAAGTTGCTGAAAACTCTTATGAACTGGTGGTGTATGGTGGTATTGGTCGGGCTGCTAGAAATTGGGAGTGCTATGACAAGATTATTGAAACACTGAAAGAGTTGGAAGACGATGAAACGTTGTTAATCCAATCGGGTAAGCCGGTTGGGGTATTTAAAACCCATAGCAATGCCCCACGGGTACTTATTGCAAATTCGAATTTGGTGCCGCACTGGGCGACTTGGGAACACTTCAACGAGCTGGATGCTAAAGGGCTGGCTATGTACGGCCAAATGACGGCGGGTAGCTGGATTTACATTGGCAGCCAGGGAATTGTTCAAGGCACCTATGAAACGTTTGTGGAAGCTGGTCGCCAGCATTATAACGGTAATTTACAGGGCCGTTGGGTGTTAACTGCTGGTTTGGGAGGGATGGGGGGAGCACAACCGCTGGCTGCAACACTGGCTGGAGCGTGTTCGCTAAATATTGAGTGTCAGCAAAGCAGGATTGATTTCCGTCTGCGTACTGGTTATGTCGATGAACAAGCGAAAGATCTGGATGACGCCCTGGCTCGGATCGAAAAATACACTCAGGAAGGCAAAGCCATCTCTATCGCACTGTGCGGTAATGCGGCTGAAATCTTGCCGGAATTAGTCCGTCGGGGCGTACACCCGGATTTGGTCACTGACCAGACAAGTGCACACGATCCTCTCAATGGCTATCTACCGAAAAACTGGAGTTGGGAAGAATACCGCCAACGTGCTATTTCAGCACCGGAAGAGGTCATCAAAGCAGCAAGATCTTCAATGGTGGAACATGTTAAGGCGATGTTGATTTTCCAGCAACAGGGCATTCCTGTTTTTGATTACGGCAACAACATTCGCCAAATGGCATATGAAGTCGGCGTAGAAAATGCTTTCGATTTTCCTGGTTTTGTTCCTACTTATATTCGCCCGTTATTTTGCCGTGGTATCGGGCCCTTCCGCTGGGTAGCGCTTTCTGGTGATCCACAGGATATCTATAAAACTGACGCTAAAGTTAAAGAATTACTCCCCGATGATCAACATTTGCATCATTGGCTAGATATGGCGAGGGAACGCATCAGCTTTCAGGGTCTACCTGCCCGTATCTGTTGGGTTGGTTTAGGGCAGCGAGCCAAGCTAGGGTTAGCTTTTAACGAAATGGTACGCAGTGGCGAACTTTCTGCACCGATTGTTATTGGTCGTGACCATCTGGATTCCGGCTCTGTAGCCAGCCCGAATCGCGAGACTGAATCCATGTGTGATGGCTCTGATGCCGTTTCGGACTGGCCGTTGCTAAATGCCTTACTGAATACTGCCAGCGGTGCTACCTGGGTTTCTCTGCATCATGGCGGTGGTGTCGGCATGGGTTTCTCACAACATGCCGGTATGGTGATTGTTTGTGATGGAACTGATGAAGCCGCAGAACGTATAGCACGGGTGCTACATAACGATCCGGCCACTGGGGTTATGCGTCATGCCGATGCAGGTTATGAAATCGCTATCCATTGTGCCAAAGAGCAAGGACTAGACTTGCCGATGCTTAATACAAAATAAGGAACATTATGAAGCAGCTAACTATTTATCCAGGCAAATTGACCCTTGATGAACTACGTCAGGTTTATCTACAACCGATAAAAATCACGCTGGATAGCCAAATTTTTCCTGCTATTGAACACAGCGTGGAGTGTGTTAATGCGATTCTTGCTGAAAATCGCATTGCCTATGGGATTAATACCGGGTTCGGGCTATTAGCCAGTACACGAATTGAAGAAGATAATTTAGAAAAACTACAGCGTTCGCTTGTCGTTTCTCATGCTGCCGGGGTCGGTGAAGCGTTGGACGATAATATGACCCGGTTGATCATGGTATTGAAAATTAACAGCCTCTCCCGTGGTTACTCAGGTATTCGTCTCGCCGTTATTCAAGCATTAATCGCGTTAGTCAATGCGGAAATTTATCCTCATATTCCCTGTAAAGGATCGGTAGGGGCTTCGGGTGATTTAGCGCCGTTGGCACATATGAGCTTGTTATTACTTGGGGAAGGGCAAGCGCATTATCAGGGCGAATGGCTGCCAGCCAAAGAAGCGCTGGCAAAGGCCAATTTACAACCCATTACATTAGCGGCTAAAGAAGGTTTGGCGTTACTCAATGGAACCCAAGTATCCACGGCCTTTGCGTTACGTGGGTTATTTGAGGCAGAAGATCTGTTGGCGGCAGCGATAGTTTGTGGTTCTTTATCCGTAGAGGCGGCATTGGGTTCCCGCAAACCATTTGATGCCCGTGTACATGCGGTACGGGGGCAACAGGGGCAGATCGATGTTGCCGCATTGTATCGTCATGTATTAGAGGAGAGCAGCGAACTATCAGATTCTCACATCAATTGCCCCAAGGTACAGGACCCTTATTCATTACGTTGTCAGCCACAAGTCATGGGCGCTTGCCTGACTCAGTTGCGCTATGCTGCTGATGTTATTCTGACTGAAGCTAATGCCGTATCTGATAACCCACTGGTGTTTGCTGAGCAGGGAGAAGTGATTTCCGGTGGTAACTTCCATGCTGAACCTGTTGCAATGGCGTCTGATAATTTGGCTCTGGTATTGGCAGAGATAGGTGCATTGTCAGAACGACGTATTGCGTTGTTGATGGATTCACATATGTCACAGCTTCCGCCTTTTCTGGTTGAGAATGGTGGTGTGAATTCAGGTTTTATGATTGCACAAGTGACGGCAGCGGCGCTTGCCAGTGAAAATAAAGCATTAGCACACCCGGCGAGTGTTGACAGTTTACCAACTTCGGCTAATCAAGAAGATCATGTATCAATGGCGCCGGCTGCGGGACGTCGTTTATGGGAGATGGCAGAAAATACCCGAGGTATTCTGGCAATTGAATGGTTATCTGCCTGCCAGGGGATCGATTTCCGTAATGGCCTGAAAAGCAGCCCGATTTTGGAAGAAGCGCGTGTTATCTTGAGAGCGAAAGTAGATTATTATGATCAGGATCGTTTTTTTGCACCTGATATTAATGCTGCTGTGAAATTATTAGCTGAGCAACATCTCTCCTCATTACTTCCTTCTGGACAGATATTACAGAGTAAAAATAACCGTTAAATAAGCCAATGGCCGGTGCCCGACCGGCCTGATTGTCACATTTATCTTTCTCATAAAACCCAATAATAAAAGATAAGAGGGTAAATCATGCAAGCTTCATTACAACTAGAGCGAGGACTCAACGCACGCCATATCCGGTTTATGGCGTTGGGTTCTGCGATTGGTACAGGTCTTTTTTATGGTTCTGCTGAAGCAATAAACATGGCCGGTCCGGCGGTATTGTTAGCTTATTTAGTGGGCGGTGCTGCTGTCTTTATGGTTATGCGTGCTTTAGGAGAAATGGCGGTCTACAGACCGGATGCCGGCTCTTTCGCCAGTTACGCTCATCAATATTTAGGCCCGTTACCCGGATTTATTACCGGCTGGACTTATACTTTCGAAATGATCATCGTTTGTCTGGCGGATGTGACTGCTTTTGGCATTTATATGGGGCTATGGTACCCGGAAGTGCCGCGTTGGATATGGGTACTTAGCATTATTTTCATTATTGGCGCGCTCAATCTTTGTAAAGTCAAAGTATTTGGCGAAATGGAATTCTGGTTATCGATTCTGAAAGTTGCTGCAATCAGCGCCATGATTATTGCCGGAACCTGTATTATTCTGTTTGGTTTTAGCGGCCATTTTCAGGCAACGGGGGTTCAAAATCTGTGGCAACACGGGGGATTTATGCCTAATGGGTTGGGGGGCATTATTGAGTCTCTGGCTGTTGTGATGTTTGCTTTTGGTGGTATTGAAATCATTGGTATTACATCCAGTGAAGCTAAAAATCCGGCGAAAGTGATCCCGCAAGCGATTAACTCTATCCCGTTTCGCATTCTTCTGTTTTATGTACTCACTATTTTTGTATTAATGGCGATTTACCCTTGGAACAGCATCGGCCAAGAAGGTAGTCCATTTGTCGCAATATTTCAGGGATTAGGCATTGGTTCGGCGGCGAATATTCTGAATATTATCGTCATTACGGCGGCAATTTCGGCCATTAACAGCGATATTTTTGGTGCCGGTCGTATGATGTATGGTATGGCGGAGAAAGGATTAGCCCATAAAAAATTTATGCATTTAAGCCGTAACGGCGTGCCTTGGGTGACGATCATGGTTATGACACTGGCGTTATTGTGTGCTGTGGTTCTCAATTATTTGCTGCCTAAACAGGTATTTGTCATTGTTGCTTCGATTGCGACTTTTGCCACTGTGTGGGTCTGGTTAATGATTTTGCTATCTCAATTTGCTATGCGCAGAAAAATGTCACCGGGAGAAGCACAAAAATTACAATTCCCAGTACCGATGTGGCCTGTTGCGCCGATTTTGACCATCGTGTTTATGATATTTATTATTGCTGTTCTCAGTTACTTCCCTGCGACACGAATTGCGTTCTATGTGGGAGGTGTATGGATCGCGCTGTTAATATCCGCCTATTATTTATGGATACGAAAAAATGTCATTATTGTGAGCGCTCAATCAGCCAAAGAAACGCGGTGTTAAATAGGTATACCTATGGATTTCAAGATGCGTCGCGACGGCAAGGGAGCGAATCCCCGGAAGCATAGATAACTATGTGACCGGGGTGAGTGAGTGTAGCCAACAAAGAGGCAACTTGAAAGATGACGGGTATAGAAACCAAACCGTCTTGTTGTTGAATAAGACGGTTTGCATCGAAAATTAATTAAAAATCTACGATAAAATATCTGGGTTGCCTTTTTAGTTGTCATTCCTTAATTCATTGTTCGCTTAACATTAGTACTTAAAATTCTATATCATTAACCTGATATAAAGCTGATTTGTCTCAATGATCGTGGCAAACTAGCAGGCTAATGAATTTGCAGGGTTGGAGGCGCTTTTGGACAAGATTTTTATCGATGAGGCAGTAGCTGAGTTATATACCATTCAGGATATGTTGCGCTGGTCTGTTAGCCGGTTTAATGCGGCGAATATTTATTACGGGCACGGCACAGACAATCCCTGGGATGAGGCACTGCAACTGGTTCTTCCATCACTGTTTTTGCCGTTGGATATCCCACAAGAGATGCTAACCACGCGACTGACATCAACTGAACGTCATCGTATTGTTGAACGGGTACTGCGCCGTATTAATGAGCGTATTCCAGTTGCTTATTTGACTAACAGAGCTTGGTTTTGTGGTCATGAATTTTATGTTGATGAACGGGTTTTGGTTCCGCGTTCACCGATTGGTGAATTAATTAATAATGAATTTGCAGGATTGATCCCTGAGCAGCCCGCCAATATCCTCGATCTCTGCACGGGTAGTGGTTGTATTGCCATTGCTTGTGCATATGCTTTCCCGGAAGCAGAAGTAGATGCGGTGGATATTTCCGCAGATGTGCTGGCCGTGACTGAACAGAATATTCAGAATCACAGCCTTGACCACCGGGTCATTCCGATTCGTTCTGATCTGTTCCGCGATATGCCACCGGTTAAATACGATCTTATTGTCACGAACCCGCCTTATGTTGATGCCGAGGATATGAGCGACTTGCCGGAAGAGTTTCGCCGTGAGCCTGAGCTGGGTTTGGCGGCGGGTTCGGATGGTTTGAAACTGGCACGCCGTATTCTGGCAACTGCGCCAAATTTTCTCACTGAACGAGGTGTATTGATTTGTGAGGTTGGTAACAGTATGGTGCATTTGATTGGACAATATCCTGATGTGCCATTTACTTGGTTGGAATTTGAATATGGTGGTGATGGCGTATTTATGTTGACACGTCAACAGTTGGTTGAACATCACGAACATTTTCGCTTATTCAAAGATTGAATAATTGAATAGGCTGTAGCTGCGGTAATAATAATGCAAAACGGGCAGAGTTAAATAAAAAGAACGGTTAACAGGAAGGAATTGGGATGGCGGGAAATAGTATCGGGCAATTTTTCCGGGTCACCACTTTTGGCGAATCTCACGGTTTGGCGTTGGGATGTATTGTCGATGGTGTGCCACCGGGCATTGCAATCACAGAAGCTGATCTGCAAGTTGATTTAGATAGGCGTCGTCCGGGAACTTCCCGTTATACAACGCAGCGCCGTGAGTCGGATCAGGTTCGCATTCTTTCTGGTGTATTTGAAGGGGTAACTACTGGCACCAGTATCGGTTTACTCATTGAAAATACTGACCAGCGTTCTCAGGATTACAGCGCTATTAAAGATGTATTTCGTCCAGGCCATGCCGATTACACTTATGAACAGAAATACGGTATCCGCGACTATCGTGGTGGTGGCCGCTCTTCTGCTCGCGAAACGGCAATGCGTGTTGCGGCAGGTGCAATAGCGAAAAAATATTTGCTGGATAAATATGGCATTCGTGTCCGTGCTTGCTTGACCCAAATGGGTAATATCCATTGCCAATTGAAAGATTGGGAACAGGTGGAACAAAACCCATTTTTCAGTCCTGATGAAACCAAGCTTGAACAACTTGATGCCCTGATGCGTGAACTGAAAAAGGCGGGCGATTCTATTGGCGCGAAAGTGACAGTGGTCGCGGAAAATGTTCCTGCTGGTTTGGGAGAACCGGTTTTCGATCGCCTTGATGCTGATATTGCTCATGCGCTGATGAGTATTAATGCAGTAAAAGGTGTTGAAATTGGTGATGGTTTTGGTGTTATCAATTTACGTGGCAGCGAAAACAGAGATGAAATAACTGCTCGGGGATTCACCAGTAATCATGCGGGAGGAATTCTGGGGGGTATTAGCAGTAGCCAGCCAATTGTTGCTCATATTGCGTTGAAGCCAACTTCTAGCATCATGGTGCCTGGCAAAACGATTAACCGTCAGGGTGAAGAAGTGGAAATGGTCACTCGTGGTCGCCATGATCCTTGTGTTGGTATCCGTGCTGTACCAATTGCAGAAGCTATGATGGCGATTGTGCTGATGGATCACCTGTTACGCCAGCGAGCGCAGTGTGCTGATGTAGAATCCAGCCTTCCTCGCTGGTGAATTTGAGAATGAAGCTAGCCTTGAAAATCCCAGAGACTGAAATGGGTAGCTTAATGTTGATAAGCGGTTTCTTTTGATGGGATGAAATATGGACTGGTTATTGTCATTAAGTGCGGAAGTTTACGTTCTGCTCTTTCTGGTTGCAGTGATGGCTGGATTTATTGACTCGATTTCTGGTGGTGGCGGTCTATTGACCATCCCGGCGCTGTTATCCGTTGGTGTCTCTCCGGTGCAGGCGTTGGCGACCAACAAGTTGCAGGCAATGGGAGGCTCCTTCTCTGCCAGCCTCTATTTTGTTCGTTACGGTGAGGTTGATCTCAAATCTCAACGCTTTGCCATACTGATGACATTACTTGGCTCAATGGCTGGTGCGATTATTGTCCAGTTTATAAAGCCAGATTTTCTCTGTCAGCTATTACCGGTTCTGGTCATTATCATTGGTCTTTATTTCCTTTTGACGCCAGCCATTGGTATGGAAGATAGCCATCGTCGCTTGACGCCTGTGGCCTTTGCCTTGTTTATCGGGAGTGGGCTTGGTTTATATGACGGCATATTTGGTCCCGGTGTTGGCTCATTTTATGCATTAGCTTATGTTGTGTTGTGCGGCTATAACCTGGCAAAATCCACCGCGCATGCTAAGGTACTGAACTTTGCTTCTAATATAGGTTCACTGGCGCTTTTTATCCTTGGCGGTCAAGTTTTGTGGATATTGGGCCTTGTGATGTTGGCAGGGCAAGTGATTGGCGCGCGGTTAGGCGCAAGTTTGGTTTTGACTCATGGGCAAAAATTGATTCGCCCTATGATTGTCATTATCTCTTTTTTGATAAGTATTAAGTTACTGAATGATAATCACGGCGATACGATCCGTAGCTGGCTAGCATTTTATTTTTGATTCAGGATCTTGTTTTTAATTCATGATAACGCATAACTATCAACAACTTATTGATATTTTTAATCGCTGTTTTGGTGATGAATACAACACTCGTTTGGTTAAAGGCGATAACGAACCTATTTATCTGCCGGCAGATGAAGAGGTTCTCTATAACCGGATTGTGTTTGCTCATGGTTTCTATGCCAGTGCATTACATGAAATTGCTCATTGGTGCATTGCGGGTAAAGAGCGTCGTAAGCTAGTGGATTTTGGTTATTGGTATTGCCCGGATGGGCGTGATGCACAGACGCAAAGTGAATTTGAAAAAGTAGAAATTAAACCACAGGCACTTGATTGGTTGTTTTGTACTGCGGCAGGTTTTCCGTTTAATGTCAGTTGTGACAACCTTGAAGGGGATTTTGAACCTGACAGATTAGTTTTTCAGCGTAAAGTTCATGCTCAGATCATAGACTATTTGGCGCAGGGTATACCTGCAAGAGCAGAGTGCTTTATTCAGGGATTGCACTCGTTCTACAATACGCCCCCATTGAAAGCAGAACATTTCCCTTATCCGGAAGATATGTTCGTAGAATGAAATTGAATTTAAGGAAAAATAATGCTTGCTGAGTTTGAAACGCGCATTTTGGCGCAAATCGATGACATGGTAGATCATGCCAGTGATGATGAATTGTTTGCTGGTGGTTATCTCCGCGGGCATCTCACTTTAGCGGTAGCAGAATTGGAGCAGGAAGGTGCGCATACGGCTGAACAGCTTCATGATCGTGTTGAAGGAAGTATCCAAAATGCGATTAAAGCGGGAGAATTGGCACCACCAGATCAGGTTCTTGTTCTTAATACCTGGCAGCGCCTGCTGGATAATGCCAAAGCTGAATAATTTTATTAAAGGGCAGAAAACGAACTGTGCTACCAAAATTCATATGAATATCTAACGCTTGGCGGTGCAGTTCGCCAGAATCAGAGGCTCAATAGCGATTTTTATTCTTTCTATGTTTTACTTTATCTCGTTTAATGGCGGCCATTGTCGTGAGGTATGTAGTACCCGTAGGATAACCACCGTGTGGGTTGTTTCGGCATACACCACTACATAACTACATAGTTGGCTCGGACAACCATCTCCCGCGTGCCGGGAATGCGGCCTGGTCGGTAAAGTTGCGGGCGTTCTGGTAATGTTGCCACCTTATTCTCTATTTCGTTTTTTAACTGTTGAGCTGCATGGGGATTATCGTCAGATATGTAATCAATAATTATCAACAAATCAGCTCTGGCTGTTTCCCTCCATTCAAGAGTTAGCACGAAGTTTCCTTTCAATTAATTCTTGCGCTTCATCCATTACTTGCTGATGTGGGACTGATTGGCGCGTATCGTCGAGCGCTTCTTGCACTTTAGCGAAAAACCAAGCGTCGTAAGTTTCCGTATCAGCGGTGAAACCAGCGGGTAATGCACCATCTCTGGCGACACGGGTTAGCAGGATGCGCACAGCATCAGATATGGTTAGGCCTAAATTAGCGAGCGTTTTTGTCGCATCGGTCTTGAGTTTGTCGTCTACACGAACGTGCAGCATTGATGTTTGAGTAGCCATTTTTTTATCCTCCGTTTATCAGATTCCATTATGTATCTCATTTGAGAGCTATGTGCAAGCGTTAGGATACATTAAATGATATTACCAAAATTCATATGAATATCTAACGCTTGGCGGTACAGTTCCTTAATGGCTTTTCGATTTTCACTTTACGGCCTTTCAGTAGTTTTCTGATCCAAAAACGATTTGGATGAAGAGCTGCCAGTGTTTCATTATCCAGTGGTAATGGCTCATCAAAGATCTGCCCTGCAAGGATTTCTGCACTGAGTGGCGCAGAGCATAATCCACGAGAACCTAATGCCCCGATAACAAACAGATTGGAATAACAAGGTGCATCTGTGATGGGGGCCCTTGTACGGATTTGTTCTGGCAGATCTTGATAATCTGCCATTATTTCATTGAGATTCGGCACATTTCCCACCATTGGCATATGATCACGAATAGCGCAGCGAATACCTTGACGGGATTGTTTAGCAGAAACATCAACCTGATTTACCCATTCGGCATCAGGTAAACATTTCAGCAATCGATCTCGGTTCTCCTGTTGTTCTATTTCAGAATATTCACTATCAAGCCGATGACGCTGATAACTGGCGCCGATACAATGGTGTTGATTGGCTGGATTAGACGGTGTTATATAACCATCGTAGCAAAGTACATTTTGCAATTGGCTCAGATCAGTTGTCGTTGGAATATGGCTGACTTGACCACGAACAGCAGTTACCGGCAGTTTCTCAGTTTGTTCAAATTGGGGTAGATGATGACCGTTGGCGATAATTACCGTTTTATGCTGTACATTTAACGGTTGTCCTTGATGCATCAAATGCAGTTGCCAACCATGTTGGTTGTGATTAAGCGCGGTAACTTGATGATTTAAGCGACAGAGCATGCCTTGCTGTTGGGCTAATTCGGTTGCCGTTTTGGTGAGTTCAGCCGGGCATATCCATCCGCCTTGTGAATAGTGAATGCCGTGGTGATGAATATCCAGCCCACATTTTTCACTCAACTGATGACAATTCATGCCGATGGCGAGTTCATTCGGCCATTCTGTTGCCAGCATTTTCTCAATTTTCTTGCTACTTTTTTCATCATAAGCAAGTTGGCTGACACCACACCATTGGTGGTCGAAATCAATTCCTTGCGCTGATAGCTGCTTATACTGGCGGCGGGCAAAGGTAAATGCCGCGGTAAAGAATTTTTCGAGTTCGTTATTATTACCGTTAAGTAATGGGTAAAGTGCTCCTTGGCGATTACCGGATGCACCTTGTGCCGAGGTTGTATCCTGACAGTAAAGAGTCACCTGCGCTCCACGACGCAGTAGCGCGAGTGCGGTGAAAATACTGGCAATCCCGCCGCCGATAATGGCGATATCATTGGTGTGGCTTGCTGACGGCCGGGCAAACCAAGGTGCAGGTAATGGCTGATATTTATGAGTTGCTAAAACCCCAGTCAGCATTTCTCTTTTGCGGCCAAATCCTTTGACTTTACTGACATTAAAACCGGCTTGTTGTAAACCACGACGGACGATACCCGCAGAAGTAAAGGTTGCAAAAGTGCCTTCTGGATGAGCAAATTGTGCCATTGCAGCAAACAACTGTTCACCCCACATTTGCGGGTTTTTGGCAGGAGCAAAGCCATCTAAAAACCAAGCATCTATTTTGCTGTGAAGACTGGAATCCATTGTTGGCAACAGATCATTGACGTCACCAAACCATAAATCCAGTGTGACGGTTCCGTTTGCCATAATCAATCGGTGACAGCCTGCTAGTGGTTGAGGCCATTGCTGACAGAGTTGCTGAGAAAAAATTTCAAGCTCAGGCCAGCGTTGATGAGCGGCTTTTAACTCGTTGGTTTTCAGTGGATACTTCTCGAAACTGATGAAATGTAGACGCTTCAATGGGGCATCAGGATTTTGCTGTCGAAATGCATCAAATGATTGCCAGAGCGTCAGAAAATTTAATCCCGTTCCGAAGCCGGTTTCCGCGATTACACAGTTAGAACGGGAATGAGTGCTGAATCGTTGGGGGAAGCGGTTACCGTTGAGAAATACATAACGGGTTTCTTCCAGCCCATCTTGATTTGAGAAGTAAACGTCATCAAACTGTGTTGAAACCGGAGTACCTTGATCATTCCAACTTAGGGTTGCGGTACAGATAACAGAATTTTTCACGGTAATGCCTGTAATATTACTGATAATAATGCGATTTTAGCGAGGTTGGGGTTGATGTACCACCTGGCAGAAGAAAAGAGTGGAAAAGTGTTGAGCCTTGCTTGCGGCGTGTACGGTTTTGCCATCCCAAATTTTCAGGGGCGATTATTTAATCGGTTTATGAAAAATTTATCTCTCGGTTAGAGACTTTATTAAAGTCTGTTATTTTTGGAAAGTATTGACTGATGAGTCCATTGATATTCTCATTTATTTCTCTTTTATCTTT
>NZ_JAJAFY010000055.1:0-29402 GCF_025384885.1 Photorhabdus kleinii | reverse complement strand
GATTCGCCGCCGCCTTTGCCAATACCTGCACATCCTTCACCGCCGCCGTGCTGGTTAAGGTCGCCGTGACCTGCCCCTGCGCGTTACTCACCGGGCTGCTCTGTTTCGTCAGTTTTAACCCGTCAGCCTTTAAATTTGTCTGCCAGTCAATCTCAATCGGTTTATCCGCTACCGGTTTACCATAAGCATCCACCACCGTCGCCGTGAAGGTATAACTGTCAGTGCCGTTGTTGTAGAGTCCGCTGTCTTTGTCCACCGTCACACGGGTGACGCGATAGCTGCTACTGGTCTCAGTAAAACTGACTTTTTTATCCGTAGTAACACGTTCACCATTAATACTGACGCTGACTTGTATATCGGATAATGGCGTTGTACTTGTTAATGTTGCAGTCTGTTGTCCATTTTTATCTGTTGCCTCTGAATCAGGCTTTAATTTCAATCCAGGATCTTTTTTATCCGTATCCCAAATCAATTTTGCATTTTCTATCGGCGTTTTTTTGTCAGCGCCAAGCAGAGTAGCTGTATAGACATATTTCGCATTTCCATCAGCAATTAAAGGATCGGTTGTATTAACACTCAAAGAAATATTACGTTGTAATACATGAGCTTGTATTTGCACCCTTAGCTGATCATCTTTACTTGTACCTGTTATAGTATAGTCATTTTTTCCATCAGGCTGATATTCCGGTAACTGAATGGTATAACCATTAGTACTTTCTATATTTAGAATCCCGCCATTCTTCTGGAATAACTCAGGCATATCCCAAATCATATTTTTGAATGGAGTATCAGATTGAATTTGTATTGGTTTAGCTTCACCACCATAACCACTAATTTCTAATACAGGAACCAGTAACCTAAAATGTTGCTGTTTTTTCAAATAATTCAAAATAATATTATTATTTCTTTCAACTAAGTCGTAACGACTCCCTGCCAAGCTTCGTAGTGAAGAAACATTCTCTGGTGACAGTTGTTCTGATAACGGAACACCAAATCGGTAATTCACATTGAATGAAAATATACCATCACTTTTACCCTCTTTCCCTAATTTATAGTCAACTCCTGCTGTTATCAGTGGAATTGGCGTATAATTTACGCCAATAGTTGCCGCATAGGGATCTTTTTGTCTATTGTTAGTTCCAAATAATGCAACATTATCACCAAAATATTGTTCATATTTTATTTTAGCGCCGAGTGAGGGCATCGAAGGTAAATACATGTCGGCAATAAGGTCATAACCATTGGCAGGGCGCTCATAATAATTGGTTAAATCACGGGAATTATGCCAATTACTCAAGCGAAAATATGCGTTAGCAGACATTTTTAGGTAGTTAGTCCATAGTTCACCACCCAGGCTGAATCGGCTATTATTGCCGGTTAAATCATTATCGTAAAAAGTATTCGCCCCATACATCCAGTCATTTATGAATAAACGGGTTCCAACACCTAAATTCACAGTGTCACGGCTATCTTTATGACGATATCCATATTGACTATAAACAAGCCAGTGATCTTTATCATCATAGAAAGGCACGAGTAAGTCTACGGAACTTTCATCCAGGTGCCCATGATGATCAACATTTAAATTAATTTTAGCTGTACCAAACTGTGATAACCACTTTTGAGTATTATTTGTTATCTGACTATTTAACTTGTTGACAATATAATCCTGAGCTAATTTTTTCGGATCTTTATTTAATAACCCAAGGAATTCAGGGCCACGAGAGAGGATTAAAGGAGGAGTATTTTGATTATCATCTTTAGGATCATTTTCATATAACTGAGGTATTTTTGGTTTTTCACCGCTATCGTTTTTTCCTACTATGCTTCTCTTTGATAAAAAATTACCACATCTCCTCGGCTCTGATCGCTTTTTCTCTTTATAAGTAACGTTTTCGTGTAATTTATTGCCAGCCTGCTCGGTTATCTGTTTTTTGCTATCAATATTATGCTCTATAACTGCTTTTGGGTATTCCTGGCAATTTTCAATACCAATCAAAGACTTTACTGGTTCAGATAAAGCAGGATAACTTTTTAGTAGCATAATCGCTGAAAATAAAAAAAAGACGATTAGCACACTTTTATTACGAAAAGTACGATTAATGTTCATCAGAAATACCATAAAGTCATTGCCGTTATATTCAGTTGTCACTACTAAGCACAATAAATTACTTTCTATGACTTTGTATAATGAAAATAAATTATCAGTCGATAACCATAAGTAATCACTTAGCAAAATAAAAGTCGTCGTAAACGCTTTCCTAATCCAGTATTAAGTATTTATACAATTTTCTGCTTATTTGTAATCACTGAGTTCGCACTCAGTGATTATGGTTATTATGATTTTTCCGGCAGTTGAACTCGAACATTAATCACTCGTCCATCGGGGATATCGCATAGTTCACCATCATTATAATAAATGACTTCTCCATCACCATTAACGCTCTTGACGCGCCTATTTTGAGCAAATATCGGCGCATCTTTATTTTGACGATGATAACATTCGATGGTTATATTGCCATTAGATGGATCTACTGATTCACAAACCCAAATCAGATTTAACCCGTTGCTATCTGCTGGGACGATAGTACCACCGTGAATTCCCCATGCCCCATCTTTAGCGAAACCGTTGCAACCGCTAATGCGATATTTCCCTGTCTCTATCCGCTCAACAATCATACCTTCCGCTTCACGAGTTAGATCATAAGTTCCGTCTGGATGAATATTCACTACGGGGCTGGATACTTTGAGATTGCCGTTAGTATCGGCGATACAGTTATCATTAAAAACTGCAATAGGATTACCGTTATATTTCAACTTATCGCCAACTGTCAGCCTGCCATATTTTTTTTCATTGCAAATATCAAAATCCGATGACCCATCACCTGGAAATCCAACGTAGGCGGTTCTTGTTACCCCTTCATAAAACTGCAAATATGCATGTCCGCCTGCATCGTATGTTACGTTAAAAACACCCCCAGCCCCCTTTAAATTTGCCGACCCGGCATCAATCCGACCCGCCGGAGAAACAGAGAAAACCAGATTGTTATTAATATACGCCGCCAACTCTCCACCAATTGTTAATTTGCTAGATTTTTTTTCGTTGCAAATATCAAAATTCGGTGACCCGTCACTTGGAAATCCAACGTAAGCCGTTCTTTTTGCCCCTTCAATAAACTGACAATATGCATGTTTACCCGTGTCATGAGTTATATTAAAAACTCCGGCATTCCCCCTTATATTCGCCGACGCAGCTTCAATCTGACCCACAGGAGAAACAGAGAAAACTCGTCTGCCATTAATATCTATCGTATATCCGTAGGTATCGACGCTACCTCCACGCACAATACCGGTTTTAATATAATTGTCATACCAATTGTAAAGCGTAAACCCAACTATCTCACTTGTCGGTTTAGCTCCCTGCAAAGAAACTAACATAGTCGCATTACGTTCAGTAGGCAGTGTTTCAACCTGTTTAAACCTAAAATACTGTGGATAATTTCCACCACTGGCCGATACCGCATTTTTCGCCAATTCCACTGTTTCCGATAAGCCGAGGTTTTTTACAAACGCGTTTTTATCAGGAATATCTGCGCCATTTTGATTTTTTGCCAATCGGTTATTAGCATTATCATTTACATCAGAAACAAGCTTCTGCGTTACCGCGAGGGTATTGCTATTACCTATTTTATCTGTGAGCTGAGTAACACCTTTTTGTGTTAATGAAGCATTTGGTACTTCTATTGCGATTTTTTGTTCTAACGCTCTATTTAATTGAACAATAAGTTTAGCTATATCCCCATCATCCAGAATATCATTGCCGGAATATGTTGCGATAAAATCAGCCACGACAGATGTTATTGTCGACGACTGACGTAATACCTTGTTGAGTAAATGAGTAGTAATATTTTCTGGTGGAAACCCCGTCTTTAAACTCCGGCTTTCTTCATATCCTTCTTGACTCACCACATTAGCATTATTACTAATAGAAAAAGCTTTAAAATCATTTTTTTGACTCATATATCCTCCTAAAATAAAAAAACATCATTTCATAATCAACATGTTGGATTATCGTAAAAATCGTTCTACATAATTTATTTAAATTATAGTCTATCTAGAAAAAACAATAATAAAACTTTCTTATGACTTAGGTAGTTAACTATTTTTGTACCACTGGCAATAATAAAAAATTTAATATTTTCAAACCAGACAGATATCAAAACTATTTGTGCTTAATATCTGTAAATGACTTTTCTCCTTCCAATTTCCTCTCGAAAATTTTCGTAACAATATTTCCAGGCTTTCAAACTGAACTTTGTACTTGTCGCCGCCGACAGGTAAACTATCCTCCTTTTTGTTTTACTGTCAAAAGTGAAGAAAAATAGTGAGTAACATAAAACTAATCGTCGGTCTGGCTAATCCCGGTGCTGAATATGCCCAAACCAGACACAATGCCGGAGCCTGGTATGTTGATCTACTCGCTCGGAGCCATAATCAATCACTAAAAGAAGAGAGTAAATTTTTTGGTTACACTGCCCGGATTAATATGTGCGGTCATGATATTCGTCTGTTAGTGCCAACGACATTTATGAATCTCAGTGGTAAATCTGTCGCTGCCCTCGCCTCCTTCTACCGTATTCAACCGGATGAAATTCTGGTGGCTCATGATGAACTCGATTTACCGCCAGGGGTGGCAAAAATGAAGCTGGGTGGTAGTCATGGCGGTCATAATGGCTTGAAAGATATTCAGAACAAATTTGGCAATAACCCTAACTTTTATCGCTTACGTATTGGTATCGGCCATCCCGGCGATAAAAATAAAGTTGTTGGTTTTGTGCTAGGCAAACCACCAGCCAGTGAACAAAAGCTGATTGATGATGCAATTGATGAAGCTCGGCGTTGTACTGATATCCTGATGAAACAAGATATGGATAAAGCGATTAACCGCTTACATAGCTTCAAAGCCAGCGTTTGATGACATGGAATCGATAAATCTTGTCTGTAAGATCGTGATAGCCCGTTATTCCGTGTATAATGGCGCCAATTTTTTTGACTCATCGAAAAGGCTGATACAGCCTTTTGATTTATAAGTAAATTAAGGTGAAAATCATGGGATTCAAATGCGGTATCGTTGGCCTGCCTAACGTCGGAAAATCAACCTTATTCAATGCGCTGACTAAAGCAGGTATCGAAGCAGCAAACTTCCCGTTCTGCACCATTGAACCTAATACGGGTGTAGTCCCTATGCCAGATCCACGGCTTGAACAACTGGCTGAAATTGTGAAACCTCAGCGAATCTTACCAACCACAATGGAATTCGTCGATATTGCTGGTCTGGTGAAAGGCGCATCAAAAGGTGAAGGCTTGGGCAACCAGTTTTTGACTAACATTCGTGAAACAGAAGCTATCGGCCATGTTGTGCGCTGCTTTGTCAATGACAATATCATTCACGTTTCCGGTCAAGTTGATCCTGCTGCTGATATTGAGATCATCAATACCGAACTGGCCCTTTCCGATCTGGACACCTGTGAACGAGCCATTCATCGTGTCCAGAAAAGGGCCAAAGGTGGCGATAAAGATGCCAAAGCAGAATTAGCGGCACTGGAAAAATGTCTGCCTCATCTGGAACAAGCGGGTATGTTGCGGGCGTTGGATCTCAGTACCGAAGAGAAAGCGGCTATCCGCTATTTGAGTTTCCTGACGCTAAAACCCACTATGTACATCGCTAATGTCAACGAAGAGGGTTTCGAAAACAACCCTCATCTGGATGCGGTTCGTGCGATCGCAGAAAAAGAGGGGTCAGTGGTCGTACCGGTTTGTGCCGCGGTAGAAGCGGATATCGCCGAGCTGGAAGATGATGAACGCGCAGAGTTTATGGCTGAACTTGGCCTAGAAGAACCCGGTTTAAATCGCGTTATCCGCGCTGGCTATCAGTTACTGAATCTGCAAACTTACTTCACTGCCGGCGTGAAAGAGGTTCGAGCATGGACCATCCCAGTTGGCGCAACCGCACCACAAGCAGCCGGTAAGATCCATACTGATTTTGAAAAAGGTTTTATCCGCGCACAAACCATCTCTTTTGAAGATTTCATCACTTACAAAGGTGAGCAAGGGGCAAAAGAGGCCGGTAAGATGCGTTCAGAAGGTAAAGACTATATCGTTAAAGATGGCGATGTAATGAATTTCTTGTTTAATGTGTAAAACTTTATTCAGAATTCTTAGTTCAAAAAAAGTCTATGTAGGTACATAGACTTTTCAGGCCGCTGAAAATAATGAGGTTGGCTTGAAAGGCATTAAAGTGATGCAAGCCTTACAGAAAGGTCAGGCATCACCGAGATATTATGACCATTCTCAGGGCCAAATGCGCTTAGTACGGGCAATAAATTACAGGTTCAACTGAGCCTGTATTTTTTCTATCTCCTTTATCCACTGCTGCTGAAGGTGCGGTTTCTGGTGAGCGATTTTTCGCTTCCTATCGACCTCCAGTTTTTCTTCAAGATGAAACAGGCACTCCAGTAATTGCTCTTCCGGCAATAAGGATGGTTGTAACCTGTCGTTAACAATGTGGGAGGTATAACAGCCGTGCTCCTTATGGTTACTTTGCTGCTGACCCATCTGTTCAATTTGCTGATAGATAGCCTCAACATCGTAATACTCTTCCAATTGGTTGTTATTGATAAACCAAAAACGCTGACAGCTATTTTCGATCAACCAGCGAATGGCTAACAACAAGTAATGCACCACTAAATGTCGCAATTTGCTCACACAGTGCTTCTTTACCTTCAATATCCAGGTGGTTAGTCGGTTCATCCAGTATGATCAATTCATACTTCGCCAGACTCAATCCTATAAACAACAATCTTGAACGTTCTCCACCACTGAGGGTAGCCACTTTTTGCTGATGGCGCGAGTAAGTAAAACCAGCGCCAATCAGAGCCATCTTACGCTGTTCATCTATCAGTGGTGCAAATGGCCGTAACTCATCTATCAAGCTGTCGTTATCATGCAATTGATGTAATGCCAGTAAAAACCTAAGCCATTGCCATTGCGATTGACCTGATTTCATCGACTAATGACCTGATAGCATGTCACGGCTTATCCCTTCGTCATCTTATAGTAAGCCCACTCGCAGCCACCCTGTCGGACAACAGCAAACACGGTGGATGAGCCTCAAAATCTGATGAATTACTGGAGCAATCAATGAAATTAACGCAAATCCGCAATGCCACTCTCGTGCTGGAATATGCCGGTAAAAAATTTCTTATCGATCCGATGCTGGCAGAAAAGGAAGCCTGGGATGGCTTTGCCGGAAATGCACGCCCGCATCTGCGTAATCCCATGGTAGCCCTGCCTGTGGCGGTAGAAGATTTACTGGCTGTTGATGCCGTTATTCTGACACACACCCATACCGATCACTGGGATGAAGCGGCTCAGCAGGCTGTTCCCAAAGACATGCTTATCTACACGCAGGATGAGAGCGACGCGGCGCTGATCCGTTCTCAGGGCTTTCTCAACATCCGCGTTCTGAAAGATGAAAATCATTTCGTTGATGGCCTGACTATTTATAAAACTGACGGTCAGCACGGCAGTAACGAATTGTACGCAGATGCCGAATGGGGTGATCTACTGGGGGATGCATGTGGGCTGGTCTTCACACATCATGATGAAAAAACGCTTTATATCGCGGGTGATACCGTCTGGGTTAAGCCTTATGCAAAAAGCCTGCAGCGCTTCAAGCCGGAGATTGTGGTGCTAAACACCGGCTATGCTGTCAACGACCTTTACGGTCCGATTATCATGGGTAAAGAGGACACGCTGCGCACGCTTAAGATGTTGCCGACTGCGACCATCGTGGCTTCTCACATGGAATCGATTAACCATTGCCTTCTTACCCGCGCGGAGTTACGGGAGTTCACCCTTGAACACGGCATTGAAGATAAGGTCCTTATCCCTGCAGACGGTGAGATAATGGCTTTCTGATAAGCCATTCCGCCTGACTGAGGGACAGAATGCCATTCCGGCAGGTCACCTGTTATCCTTTGGTCAATCGAAATCAGCGCATTAGCCGCCGGTGATCCGGTGGTTATCATTTACGGTAAGGTTAACGTTATGTCTGTACTGACGGTCGCCGTGATCGCCACGGCCGGATTCAGCCCGTTTCACTTTTCAGTGCCCTGTATTCTTTTCGGGCAGTCAATGCCGCAGCCGGACTTATTCCGTGTGGAAATCTGTGCGGAAAATCCCGGCGTAGTGCTCTCTGATATTGGGCTGTCCATCAACGTGGAGCACGGACTTGAGCAGCTTGACATTGCAGACATTGTTATTGTGCCCTACTGGAATAATCCTGATGAAAAACCCTCTCAGGCACTGCTGGATAAGCTGATAAGCGCATGGCAGCGTGGCGCAGAGGTGGTGGGCCTTTGTTTAGGTACTTACGTACTTGCCTACTCAGGCTTGCTTAATCAGCACCGTGCTGCAACACACTGGGAGTATGAAAAGGACTTCACCGAACGATTTCCAGCCGTTCATCTGGACAGCAACTCGCTGTATACCAGCGATGAACGTCTTATTACCTCTGCCGGTACAGCGGCCGGTATTGACTGCTGTCTGAACATCATTCGTGACCATTACGGCTCTGCAATTGCCAACCGGGTTGCAAGAAGAATGGTTGTTCCACCTTACCGGGAAGGCGGACAGGCCCAGTTCATTGAACGCCCGGTTCCGGTATCTACGCGGGACAGCAAAATGAACGAGCTGATTGAATATCTGCGTCGAAACCTAGATAAGCCGCACGATCTCGACTCACTGGCCGGATTCGTCAGTATGAGCAGGCGAACGCTGACGCGTCATTTTTTCAAGGCAACCGGAACGACGCTGGGAGAATGGCTGAATGCGGAGCGCCTTCAAAGAAGCCAGGAACTGCTGGAAACCACGGACAGCAGTATTGAAAGCGTGTCAGACATGGCCGGGTTTCAGTCACCAATTTCTTTCCGCCAGAGTTTTAAGGCGAGATTCAGCGTCAGCCCAAGCGAATGGCGCCGGGCATTCCGTGGTTCTACGCCTGTAGATCAGGAAAAGATCTGAGCGAAAGTTAAGATATAAGAGAGAGCATTCCCTTCAGCTTCAAACCTATCCAGCAAACGTGACAGGGTCGCCGAGTTGTAATAAATGATGGCGTTGGAAATGGAGAGCAAACAATAATTAAGTAAAAATAACCAGATATCAATAAATTTAATGACTAATAGGTAGTTATGCGTTTTTTTAGATGTTTTAGTAAAAGCTGCTGCGCGATTAAAATCATGGTTCAAATAAGGACACATGAGAGTCACCTGTTATTCTTTAATTTCAGATTCAACATTTTTAATCAAAGTCGGTCATTCTCCTCTTTGTCAAATCGAAATGTCAGATCGGGACTCAATTAATACCTCGTAATATCAAATGACATCTCAGAGACTGATTAAAACTCTTAAAATCCGCGTAGTTACGCGGATTTTTTTGTCGTCTAAATCACCAATAAGTCTGATTATAAATTGCAATTTGCACATGATTCAGCAACGAATCACAAAAATCCGTTTATTCCCGATTGTATTATTCTTGTGATTTCTCCGGCAGTTGTACTCGAACATTAATTACTCGTCCATCGGGGATGTCGCATAGCTCACCATCATTGTAATAAACGACTTCTCCGTCACTATTAATACTCTTAACACGCCTATTTTGCGCAAATATCGGCGCATCTCTATTTTGACGATGATAACATTCGATGGTTATATCGCCATTGGACGAATCTACCGATTCACAAACCCAAATCAGATTTAATCCATTACTGTCTGCCGGGACAATAGTACCACCGTGAATTCCCCACGCCCCATCTTTAGCAAAACCATTGCAGCCGCTGATACGATATTTCCCGGTCTCTATTCGCTCGACCGTCACCCCTTTAACTTCGCAAGTTAACTGGTAAGTTCCGTCTGGGTGAATATCTACCACTGGACTGGAGACTTTAAGGTTGCCATTCGTATCCGGCTTGGCGTTGCTTGTTGACCAGACTTTATACCACGGATTCCATTTATTGATGTTACCGTCACCATTATGCGTTCTATAGTATAATTCGCTCTTCTTCACATATGAGGAGTGAATCATCAGCTCATAACCCTTAAAGGTCCCATACCCTCCTGAAAATCTAATTCCGGGACCATGTACACCTGGACCATTTAACCCTACTGGATATCCAAAATATGTCGAATTCTGAGGAATATTATCAAAATTATCGATTGTAGAAGCAGTATTATTCCCAACAACAACCGGCTTTGTACTAATCACTTCTAAACCGAGATTTTCCACAAATGCTTTTTTATCAGGAATGTCTGCACCATTTTGATCTTTTGCCAATCGGTTATTAGCATTATCATTTACATCAGAAACTAGCTTCTGTGTTACCGCAAGGGTATTGCTGTTGCCGGTTTTATCTGTGAGCTGAGTAACACCTTTTTGTGTTAATGAGGCATTTGGTACTTCGATGGCAATTTTTTGTTCTAACGCTTCATTTAATTGGGCGGTGAGTTTAACTATATCCCCATCGTCCAAAACATCATTGCCGGAATATGTTGCGATAAAATTAGCCACAACAGATGCTATTGTTGACGACTGACGTAATACCTTATTGAGCAAATGAACCGTAATATTATCTGGTGGAAACCCAGTCTTTAAACTCCGGCTTTCTTCATATCCTTCCTGACTCACTACATTAGCATTATTACCAATAGAAAAAGCTTTAAAGTCATTTCTTGGACTCATACACCCTCCAAAATAAAATAATATTATTTTAATTTAATTTAATTTAATTTAACCACCGTAAAAATCATTCCCCACAATTCACTTCAATCATAGTCTAGCTTAGATAAACAATAATGGAACATTCTTACAACTTAAATTACCAATTATTTTTATAATTGATAGCAATAAAAATTAAACTCCCTAAAACCAGACATATATTAAAATCATTTCTGTCCAACATATGAAAATGATTCTTTTCCATCCATTTCATCTCGAAAATATTTATAACAACATTTACTTTCCAAGAATAAATAAAATTAACCATGCAACAAAATGTTTTAACCAAGAAGTTAATATAATTGATCGTAATTTTCACTTGTAATTATTAATTTACAATAAATATGAAACAAAATAAATCGACAAATAATTAATAATAAAACGCATTATTATAAAATAAAAAATAAATAGCCAGATAATATAATGTAAGATTATTCAATAAAAACAACCTAAAGCACAAATTTTATTGTAATGGACTTTACATACTACATTTTTACACTATTATTAAAAGATTAGATATATATTTTTACCTATTGATTAAGATATTCTCGTTTTTCAGGAACATATGCTTATCACATAAATAAAGACCTATGTTATTGATATGAAATAAATTATAGTTTCTGAATCTGGAGCTCATTTTGAGTAAAGAATGAAAATCAATTACTTATCTAATAAATCCATAAAGGAAAACAACCATGAAAGATATATTAACAAATTCTGATCATAAAATTAAAGATGTTCAAGAGTGGATAGAATACGTTAAACACAGAGGAGAAAGATATTCTAAAACGCAGCCACATTCAGATAATATTTTTACTCATTTCTTAGAAATTGAGAATCTTTCTGATATACAAAGTCCAGCCAGTGTAGCAGCGACAAATAAATACACACTATTCGCCAAGAAATCAGCCACATCAAATAAATACCCAGTCAGTGTCACTGAGGGGCTGCAAACTATCATTAACTTATGTCGAGGGGCCTCAGGTTATGACCCGCAGGAACCAGAAGGTAATGGCAATGCGCAGAAATTCATAGCATTCACAGAAGAAATAGAAAAGGTTCCCTTTCTCTCTTTACTATGGGCAGATACAAATACGATTACTCAACAAAGTCATGACACAGATGTCTTAATCGATTCTTTTGTTGAAGCCTTTCAAGGGTTATCTCCTCAGGATAAAATTACCATTAAGATTTATTTGAAAAAGTTGATTCATACCGCTTTATCATATGCCGATCAAAAGGAAAAAAAATCCAACCTGGTACAATATGCTCTGACTAAAACCCCAAATGGGGTGTCACTCTTACTCTATTCTTCTATATTGATAATACAGAAAGTAGATAACAAGGGTACTATTAAATTCACCTCTCATTATAATCTTTGCCAGGCAGAATATAATCTCAGCCAGAAAACGTGGGAAATAGTAAAATCTGTATTCGAGAAAGAGGATAAGATAACCACAGAATATTTAATTGATTGTATGACAACCAAAATGAAAGCATAAACTGAAAACTCTCTGTAAGTAGATTAATTGATTTATATCAACAATATTATTACCAATATGTGCTAAGATTATTCTAATCATAGTTATTTAATAAAATTATTAAATTCAATAAAAATATAATATAAAAGAATATAACATACGATCAGAATATATAAAAATGAATTATCTTAAAATGTGAATTTTACATCGATAAATTTTAAAAACCGTATTTTAATGCTAATATGGAAATATCACATAAACAACCATTTATCTGTGAGGAATAAGTTAAATTACATACCATTAATATTTGATAGTGAAAAATATTCACTTATGGATATACTTAGTTCGCACAAAAATACATTTAACATTTATTAAAAAAATTTAAAATAAAAATTACCAAGCTAAAAAAACAGTAATATTAAGTACACGATTATCGATTTATCTCACTGTTAAAAATAGGGTTCAACATTGTTCCCTACTTTCAACAGTACCCTAACATTCAATACCTAACTTAATAAATCTATTAAGGATAAAAATCATGGAAAATATCTTAAATAATCCTGATTATGCAGTCAAAAAAGCCCAAGAATGGATAGAACATATTGAAAAAGGAGGAACAAGATTCCTTAAAGATTGGGAGCGTTCAGGCAATATTACTATGGATTATCCTGATGCCGGAGATTATTCCGATGTACAAAGCCCGGCTAATGGCGCAGCTACAGGGGATTATACACAGCTTGAAAAAGATTCTTCCACATCATCTAGAAATCCACTAAGCATTACCGAAGGCTTGCAAACTGTTATTAATATGTGCCGTGCGGTCTCAGGCTATAATCCTTTAGATCCTCAAGGCCAAGGTAATAAAAAGAATTTCTTCTCATTTACCTCAGAATTATCTGGCGTTCCATTCCTTTCTTTACTGTCAACCAGCGTACAAAATGTTATTCAAAAAAGCCATAATGCAGATGTTTTAATCAACTCTTTCCTGGAAAACTTCTTAGGATTATCTAGTCAGGAAAGAGAGCAGATGAAAACCCCACTGAGACAACTGGCTATCGCTGCATTATCCTATGCAGGCAGGAGACAAACTCAATCCAATTTCGTTCAAAGTGTTCTTGCTACATCACCAAGAGGTGGCGTGTCATTCTTCTTATATTGGTCTGAGTTTTCAATCGTCGCTTACGAAGATGATAAAGGTCTTATCGAATTCAAATCTCATTACTTCCTGCCACAAGCAGAATATAACCTAAGGTACGAATCATGGGTAAATGTAAAGCCAGCATTCGAGAAAGCACAGAAGGTATCATTAGAAGATTGGATTGATAGTATGACCACTCGGAGAAAGCAAGGAAGTAATGTAAGAGCGCTTTGTATAGAATAATGTGGTGAAATAACCCCAAAATGGTGTCTGCAAAAACGTCGTGGACACCATAAGTTTCATTGAACAGGCAATAAGCTACTGTCATTACTTTTCGTTGGCCTAGTATCAAGCATGGTATTTCAGCATCAGAATTCCCCACGCTCTTGTACTGACGGCTGTTCGCGTTCTGTTATAAAATCGGCTGTAACGCCAAGACCATTAAACCAACTATCCCAAGACTCACCAGCCATATCAACCTGATATCAGCCTATTTCAGCCAATAATGGATGGCAAATATTGCCTAAAATCTGCATCGCACGTTCCATTTCCTGATTCCAATCAAAAGAGGCATTCAGACGAAAGGCATGGTTAAACTGTTCACTGGTACAAAACATACTGCCCGGTGCAATACTGATCCCTTCGGCCAATGCCAGTTGATAAAGCCGCTGTGCATTGAACAATGGCTCAAATTCCAGCCAGAGGAAATAACCACCTTTAGGGCAATTCACTTTGACTGAAGCAGGCATATAGTCACCAATTGCTCGTAACATCAGTTGCTGACGTTGCTCCAATATGCGACGAAGGCGACGTAAGTGGTTGTCATATCCCCCCTCAGCAAGATAATCCGCAATTGCCAATTGCGTCGGCATGCTGGCAGAAACGGTACTCATCATTTGTAGCTGTTGGATTCTCTTGGCATGTTTTCCTGCTGCAACCCAACCCACACGGAATCCCGGTGCCAGACATTTAGAAAACGAGGAGCAGTGCATAAAGTTGTTTTCACTGTCTAACCCTTTCGCCGGTACAGGCCGTTGCTGATCGAAATAGAGTTCACCATAAACATCATCTTCAATCAGTACCACCTGATTACTGTTCAGGATATTCACCAGCCGTAATTTACTTTCAGCAGACATCGTTCCCCCAAGCGGGTTCTGAAAGTGGGTCATTAACCAACAGGCTTTTATTGGGTATTTCTGAATTACCTCCTCCAGCGCATCCAAATCAATACCGTTTTGTGGATCAGTTTTGATTGCTACCGCTTTCAAACGTAAACGTTCAATGGCCTGTAAAGCACCGTAAAAAGCCGGTGATTCAATCACCACCCAATCCCCCGGCTCAGTCACCGACTGTAAACTGAAACTCAGTGATTCCATCGCACCAGCGGTAATGACAATTTCATCAGGAGAGACATGAATACCATGCATTGCATAACGGCGCGATATGTTACGGCGTAACTTATCATTACCCGGCGGTAAATTGGCTAAAGCGCTATGCGGCGCTATTCGTCTGGCAGCGGCCGCTAACGCTTTGGAAAGTTTAGGTTGAATCAATAAGGATGGGTCTGGAAATGCTGAACCAAACGGAATAATCGCAGGATCTTTGCACGCCTGTAATACATCAAAAATAGAAGCGCTTATTTCTACGCTTTCACTTAAATGTAATCGCTTTCCTCCTTTTGCTGCGGCAAAGGGCTGCAAACGTTTGGCGACGTAATAACCCGATTGAGGGCGGGAAATGATCCATCCCTGACTCTCTAATAATTGATACGATTGAACAACGGTCATCAAACTCAAACCCGATAACTTCACTGATTCCCTCAGTGAAGGTAATCTATCTCCCACCAGCCAGGTACCGTCTTCAATATGTTGGAGAATTTGCCTGGCAAATTGTTCATAACGTTTCATCAATTCAGATCTCCCCGCAAACTGTTATAGTCAATATACAGAAAACTGTCACTATTATAGTCGTTTTTTTCATGCTTTACTTGTCCGCATACATTTCCTGCCTTTATTCAAACTAAAAATAAGAGGTCACTATGTTTGGTTTAAGTGCCCTGGAACTGGCCAGAATTCAGTTCGCGTTTACCGTCTCCTTTCACATTATCTTTCCGGCGATTACCATCGGGCTGGCAAGTTTTTTAGCCGTACTGGAAGGGTTATGGCTGAAAACGCGTAATACTGATTACAAAGTGCTATATCATTTCTGGTCGAAAATTTTTGCTGTTAACTTCGGTATGGGCGTGGTTTCCGGTCTGGTTATGGCTTACCAGTTCGGCACTAACTGGAGTTTTTTCTCTGATTTTGCCGGTTCGATCACGGGTCCATTACTGACTTACGAAGTACTGACCGCGTTCTTTCTTGAAGCGGGCTTTCTCGGCGTTATGTTATTTGGCTGGAATCGTGTAGGTGAAAAATTACATTTCTTCGCCACCTTTATGGTTGCGCTAGGTACTCTGATATCCACTTTTTGGATACTGGCTTCCAATAGCTGGATGCAAACCCCGCAAGGTCACGAAATTGTCAATAATCAGGTCGTCCCCGTCGACTGGCTGGCAGTGATATTTAATCCCTCCTTTCCCTATCGCCTGGCTCATATGTCTACTGCGGCCTTCCTCGCCTCAGCATTCTTTGTTGCAGCTTCAGCGGCATGGCATTTATTAAAAGGCAATGACTCGGCAGCAATGAAAAAAATGCTATCCATGTCGATGTGGATGATCTTGATTATTGCGCCTTTGCAGGCATTGATTGGTGATGCTCACGGTCTCAACACCCTCAAACATCAACCCGCTAAAGTCGCGGCAATGGAAGGCCACTGGGAGAATCCTCCCGGTGAAGCAACGCCGCTGATCCTGTTTGGTATCCCGGATATGGAGCGGGAAGAGACGCGTTATGCCGTCGAAATTCCTTATCTCGCCAGTCTAATCTTAACTCACAGTATAGATAAGCAGGTTCCAGCGCTTAAGGAATTTCCACCGGAAGACAGACCCAATGCGCTTATCGTTTTCTGGTCATTTAGAGTGATGGTCAGCCTCGGTGTATTGATGATAGTTGCCGGCTTTTGGGGGCTTTGGCTGCGCTATAAGAGACGACTTTATCAGTCAAAAAGCTTCCTGCGCTTTATATTCTTGATGGCGCCTTCCGGCCTGATCGCCATTCTTGCCGGTTGGTTTACCACCGAAATAGGCCGTCAACCGTGGGTAGTTTATGGCCTGTTACGCACCAAAGATGCAGTATCTGCACATGGTGAAATACATATGAGCATCAGTTTGTTGCTTTTTATCGCGGTTTACAGCTCGGTATTTGGTGTGGGTTACGCCTATATGATGAAACTTATCCGCAAAGGTCCCAAAAAGGAGCTAAAAAATGGGTATTGATCTGCCGTTAATCTGGTTCATTATCATTGTATTCAGCATCATGATGTACATTGTCATGGATGGTTTTGATCTTGGGATTGGGCTGCTCTATCCCACGGTTAAAAGCGATGAGGAGCGTGATTTAATGATGAACAGTGTTGCGCCGGTATGGGATGGTAACGAAACCTGGTTAGTGCTTGGCGGCGCAGGTTTGTTCGGTGCTTTTCCTTTGGCTTATGCCGTTATCCTTGATGCATTAACGATCCCCCTGACATTAATGTTATTTGGTCTGATCTTCCGCGGTGTCGCCTTTGAATTTCGTTTCAAATGCGCACCTGAGCATCGTCATATCTGGGACAAAGCTTTTATCAGCGGCTCTGTGATGGCGACGTTTGCTCAGGGCATGGTGGTGGGCGCCTTTATTCAAGGGTTCCCGGTGGAAAACCGAACTTACACCGGCGGCTATTTTGATTGGTTCTCACCCTTCCCCCTATTTTGTGGTTTTGGCCTGATAATTGCTTACGCATTATTAGGCTGTGGCTGGCTAATTATGAAAACCGAAGGTCACCTACAACAAGAGATGTACCGAGTCGCCCGTCCGCTCACTTTTCTGATGCTGACAGTTATCGCCATTATCAGTTTATGGACACCATTCATTCATCCGGCAATAACTGAACGTTGGTTCAGCTTACCTAACCTGTTGTTCTTCCTTCCCGTGCCACTGTTGGTGGTCTGGTCTGGCTGGAAACTACTGCATTCCATCAAACGTAAAGCTCATTACACACCGTTTCTGGTAGCACTATTGTTAGTTTTCCTTGGCTACAGTGGGTTAGGTATCAGTATCTGGCCTAACTTGATCCCACCGACCATCAGCTACGAAGCTGCGGCAGCACCGCAGCAAAGTTTAGGTTTTATGCTGGTCGGCGCCCTACTTATCATCCCAGTGATCCTGGTTTACACCTATTGGAGCTACTACGTTTTTCGGGGGAAAGTTAACCATGAACAAGGCTACCACTAATCAAGCTATCACTAATCAAAACATCCCACGCCCTTCTGTATGGAAACGGATAGGCTGGATGGCAACGATCTGGTTATGCAGTGTGATGGCTCTTTTTGCTGTTTCCACGCTATTTCGCCTTCTAATGACAGCAGCAGGTATGAAATTGAAGTAATTGTTAACACTATTTAATAAATTGAGCTAAAGTTTTCATCAGTATTGCAGAACGGAATCTTAACCTGATGAAAACAAGTTCAAATAACACCATCTTCAAAAATCAAAAACTGTTTGTAATCAACTCTATTATAAATTTATTTTTACTTTTTATACTGTTGTTGATTGATAAACCGTCGATTCCAGATTTAATTTTACCGTTATTGATAATGTTAAGTATTACAAATGTCTACTTTCTGATAAAAGTGGTACATAACTCTGCTCCTGTTAAAGAATGGCAACATGCAAGATACAAAGCAGAAATTAACGCACTGAAACAAAAAAATGGCTATTTGGATTTCCTCTGTCAAAGCCATTTCAAACTCCAAAATTGTAAACTGCTACCTGAAAAGCTTCAGGAGATTTTTTCTCACCTCAATCGCCTGATCCCTTTCTGTGAAGCCAAAATCATCTTTTATCCATCACAACAAGAATATTCCTTCCGTAATCCCCACCAATGTCCCTATTTCGATATGCCGCTTATTACGAGATGGAATCTAGATGACAATATTGATAACTATGGAATACTCTGGATAAAAACACACAGAAATAGTGATCTTACTCCCGATGAAAAAAGCTTGGTCCAGGATGTGGTGACTTTAATGACAAATAAACTATTACGGGAAAATCAGATCCAATGCCAACACCAGAGTATGTTGGCCGCAGAGAGATCCGCTATTTCCCGTGAACTGCACGATTCCATTGCTCAATCCCTCTCTTTCCTTAAGATTCAAGTTAATTGCCTATATATCGGCAGTGATAATTTACCCAAGCAAAGTTTAACCTCACTGAATATGATTAAAGATGAGTTGAATATTGCCTATCGCCAGCTAAGAGAATTACTGGCAACGTTCAGGAACGAACAACCTCAATGTAATCTACAAGAATCTTTACAGGACTTGATTAATGAATTTAACCACCGTCTAGGCTTCAATATTGAATTCAATTACCGCCTGACACATCAGCACATTCCTGACAGTTACAGCAAACATTTGATACAAATCATTAGGGAATGTTTGAATAACTGTTATAAGCATGCCGATGCCAATTGGATCAGTGTCCGTATTTATCCGATTGATGACAAAATTATTACAGTTGTCAGTGATAACGGCCAAGGTATCAATCTGAACTCCGTTAATAAGAACAAATTTGGCATGGCTATTATGCAAGACAGAGTTTCTATCCTGGGTGGACAATTACAGATAAAAAACCGTAAACATGGTGGTACAGAAGTAGAAATTCAATTTTCAGTGGATTGAAAAAGGCAGATAAATCCCATTATTGACGGCAACGCAATTTGTTGAATGATAATAATTAGCATTTGCGTTAATTACTGTTACACTAACTTCGGCTTTATCAGATAATAACCTTCGGTAAATTTTCCAGAGGAATTTTACGTGACCAATAGAACAATTGAAGAAAAAAACATTTACCGGCCTGCACCACCGAGACTTGTTCAGGTAAAAAATATTTTCGATGTGACACCGAATATGCGCAGCATTACTTTCACCAGCGAGTGTCTGGATAGTTATCCCACTGAATGTGAAGGTGGGCACCTAAAGATATTCTTACCGCTTCCGGGGCAGACCAAACCGGTATTACCGACTTTATCTCCAGAAGGCCCAATATGGCCGCCGAGTGAACTGCGCCCAATAACGCGCACTTACTCGGTTCGGGCTATCCGTACCGAACAAAAAGAGATCGATATTGAATTTGCACTACACCACAATGGCGGCCCAGCAGTAGAATTTGCTTATAGAGCCCAAATTGGTGACTGGATCGGTATCACTAACCCCGGTGGCCCAGATCCATTACTGCCAAAAGTCAGCAATTATTATATGGCCGGTGACTCAAGTTCCCTACCAGCTATTGCCGCGTTACTGGAAACAGTAAAACCAGATGCAACTGGACAAGTCATTATTCGTATCGAAAGTGAACAAGATATTCAGGAATTAAAAAAACCGACTGGAATAGCGGTTCACTGGATCACCGGTGATGTTGAAATAACTGACACAATCGTATCTGAATTCAAATCCTGGTCATTACCAACAGAAGATGTCACTTTCTGGCTTGCCGGTGAAGATAAGCTGGTAAAAGAACTTCGTCGCTATATTCGCCGAGAAAAAGGCTATGAACGTCACCAGCTATATGCTATTCCCTACTGGAGGCACGGCTTTGATGAGGAAGGTTATCATGTCCTGCGTCATGAAGTGATGGATAGCGACGATTAAGAACCTTGTATATTTATACTCGCTTGATCCCCTCTCCTACTGAAATCAGAGGATGAGGGAATCAGCGATACTGATATTATCAGCAAGATTACTTAAAACGAGATTTTTAAAATCGAAGAAATGCGATTGACGATAACTCAATCCCTATTGAGTTTGTAACACTTTCTTACAAATCTATTTTTTCATAGATTTAAAAAATGAAAATTTTCTCTTGCTATTTCCTGATGATTTAATAATCATAACTTGAGTTCCATCATATGGACAGTATGAAGGAAATTACAACTCCTGTTCCCTTTATTCAAAAGGATTAATCGATGGGAATACATCTCTGTCTTCCTGTCGTTCAACTCACTATTACTCACGGCATAAGCGGTGTTTCTTATCTGTGGTAATAGGATTTTTACTATCTTGTTTCTTTGGTGACGCAATCAATCACGGCTATTCCTGGCGGGATATTTATGCTGATGAAGGTGATTGATAGCTGATCTGGAAAATCTTGTGAGACTTTCAACACATGATGTTTGGGCTGCGTGCCTATCTGTAACGTTAATTGTAAGGAAAGAGTATCAATGAGCAAATTAAGCCCACTCGATTGTCTTGACTGTAAAAACATGCTGAAAAACTGGCTGGAATTTCAGTTGGTAGATGAACAAGGGAAACCCTTGGTCAATATGCCTTATCGTTTGAAAATCCGTGGAAATCCTCGGCTAGGACGTAAAGGGGTTACCGATGGTAATGGATTATTAAGGGAAGAAGATATGCCGCCCCATCCGGTAACCCTGTATATCGGCGCCCAACCGCTGGCCGATGAAATGGAACAACGTCCGTTACGGGAAAAACGGGGAGAAGAATTTTCAGTGGTGAAGCCAAAAGCAGAAGCGGAAGGCCATCAATATCGCTATGTGACTATCGGACAGATCAGTGATGGGTTGCCGGCGCTAGATGATTGGAAAGATCCTAAAGACATTCCTCCTCCCTATCATTTCCCGGACCCGGAGCCAGAAGGCTATAAAGTTCATCCGGTAAATCGACGGTATGTGCTGGAAGTATGTCCATTCCGAGCTTGGGTTTTGCAACTACATCATCAAAAAGAGTATTCCATTGTGAATGCCTATAACCAGTGTTTGATGAGCGTGCTGGCCTATGCTGGCGGGGATGTTGATATTGAAGGCTCTGTACTTCACTTTTTTAACCGGCAAATGGTCGATGTTTCGAAGTTGCCTTATCAGATAGAAAAGGCATCGGCGACCCCTGTAGTTTACGATGTGCCATTTAGTGAACGTTATGCCCGGGTGGAGTTTATTGATTCACAAGCGGGGAACAACAAGCAGGGTGATACCAAACTGTTTTATGCTGCCAGTAAGAACGATGTGATTGTTAGTTGGCGAGGAACGGCTAGCCTGGAAAATTACCTGACTGATGCCACCTTCCAGCCATTGGCTTTAAGCTGCGATGATGACAAAGCTCTGTGCAGTGGGTTTATTCATCACGGCAAAGTGCATAAAGGGTTCTGGGAAGCATTTAATTTGGTTAGAGAGTTAACAGTCCCCAGAGATAAAAAGAAAGAAGTATTCAGTGATATCTTTAAATTAGTTGAAAAAAGAAAGTTATTTATTTGTGGTCATAGTCTGGGAGGAGCGTTAGCATTACTACACAGCGCACAATTGAAAGAGTATAACCCTTGTCTCTATAGTTACGGGATGCCGCGAACACTAACTCGTAGTGCGGTAGAGGAATTATCTTCCATTATCCACTATCGTCATGTTAATGAAGATGATGTAATTCCTACCGTGCCATTTGAGCAGGATATGGATAATAGGTTTTTCAATTACTGGACGCTGGCGGGATATGACTGGGAAATCATGAAATTATTATCACCCTCACCGATTATTCAGGCAATTAAGCAGGCGACAGCCAGTAAAGAAATTTATCTGCATCATGGTAAAGTGGTTCATTTTTTTCAAGCCAACAGTTGCCCGGAATGGCTGATTTCCGCCCGGAATGTCTCTCTTATAACGGGTATTGCCGAAGAAATATTGAGCAATACTACAAAGCTCTATTTAATTCCTGAATTGAACCAGGAAACAGAAAAGGATTTTTCTCTGGCCGGTGAACAGCAAAATGCGTTGTTTAATCAGCTCAGCCAACAAGAAAAAGACAAACTGTTTGTTGAAAACAGAAGTGCTGATTTGAAAGGAGGATTCGGGTTTTCTAACCATAGCTCGTATAAATATGCGGGGTATATTGACCAGCGCCTCAGAGAGTTATGCGAACCGGATAAGATTACGGCCTATCAGGACAGTCAACGTCAATTTAAGGCGAAAATGGATAATTACAAGATGCTTATCCCTGACAATATTTACTACCGAAATCTCTATTTTCTGGATATGGATAAGCAGTTAGTAAAATCACTGACCGTGAGCCAGCAAGAAGAACAAGGAACACTGGCCTTACAACATTACTGTGATAAGAAGGAATTGTCCGTATGAAAATATTAAAAATAACGTTGTCATTATTGTTTTTCTATTTTATTTACTGGGCATTTGGCGATAAACCTAAATTAGATGAAACCAAGATGCCTAAAATTATTATCCCACCAGGTAAAGAACCCTCAAGAGTTGAATATCCTGATGGCAGAATTGATTTAAATAGAGATTCTATTGATTACTGGAAAATAAAGTAGTTCTATCAGAGTTTCCAGTAAAAATCATTGGCCGTCAGCTATTAGAGTAGTCTGGAAAATAAATGAACCACTATTGATATTTATTCGACAAGACTTTACCTAATCTATAATTTTCAAAATCAATATAAAAATAAAATCGATTTAAAAAGATAATAAAATATCATTATATTAAATACGCTTTCAATATAATAATTAATCACAAATAAGTTTATCCAGAATAAAACAATGAGGATAAGAGCTCTAAAATCTACCGAATAATCAGAGAATATGCTAAGGATCACGCCGTGAGGCGCTCTTGCAAAAGCCCCCACGGCATATTTCCATCGGTTATTTACAATAAGCCAACAACGTTTTCTGGCACAGTTGAGAACGAACACAATCCTCTTGATTAAAATGGATAACACTGACGATTTCATCATCTGAAAATCTTTCCAGTGCATCACGCAATCCTGATACGACGCCAATCGGCAAATCACATTGACTTATATCACCATTGACAATCACAGTAACATTTTCTCCAAGCCGAGTCAGAAACATTTTCATCTGATTAACCGTTACATTCTGAGCTTCATCCAGAATTACAAATGCATTTTCAAATGTTCTGCCTCGCATATAGGCAAAAGGCGCAATTTCTACTTTGCCAATTTCAGGCCGTAAGCAATATTGCAAAAATGAGGCACCCATGCGTTTTAATAAAACGTCATAAACCGGCCGGAAATAAGGAGCAAATTTTTCAGCCATATCTCCGGGCAAAAAACCGAGATCCTCATCTGCCTGTAATACAGGACGGGTAACGATGATCCTATCAATTTCCTTATTAATCAATGCATCCGCGGCCATTGCCGCACTGATAAACGTTTTACCGCAGCCCGCCTCCCCACTGGCAATAATCAGTTTCTTATAGTTTATTGCGCGCATATAACGCCGTTGCGTTTCAGTCCGTGGCAAAATTTCCGAAGTATCCCGGTTATCACGTGCCATACCAATGGCTTCTACGCCACCGAGTTGCACCAGAGAGGTTACATTATCATCCTGATAACATTGATGATGACGCAAATCCCTTTTCATCATCCGTTTTGCCTCTCGACGTGATTTAATCACTGCTTTCTGTCTACTCATAGCAGTATCACCTTATCGTTGTTTTCACCCATCCGGTGTCATATCACCGATACAATAACTACGTTATTTAATGACTCTGAGCTTCCCACAGGTTCGCATATTATCGGAATATCAATCATTAATGTTACTCACCATTATTTCTATCTAATGAAAACTAACGAATCATTATGACAGTATAATGACAATTCCTAAGTTATGGCAAACAAACCAAGAACTCTTGATTAAAAATAATCGACAGTATCCTTTATTTAGTTTTGCGAGAAATTTAATTCATTGAATAATATGACTTAATATTTACAATGATAAGTATTCATTAATGACTTAACACCACTAATGACTTAACATCATAGTAGCCATTATTGATTTAGCTACTATGGTATTGATACATTCCGTTACCATCCGGCAAAGAAGTCACTATCTGCAAGCACTCTTCTTCAACGGATGGCAACAATATTATTATTGATGACAACAGAGCAAATAGTTAATTATCTGTTTTGTTAAATCCCCTTACAGTTTCCAGCCAATCGAAAACCCGCATTTTTTGCTTCAGTTTCTGTTTTAAAATAGACCGCGTTCTTCTCCTGAATCATCTTATAACCTGAACAATGAGAAAAATGATAGATTTTGCTATTGTTATTCCCTTTAATTAATCCTGTAGAGGATGCATCAGATAACACCCGTTGTCTCTGGGTATCTGTTTGACTATTTCTCTGCCCTTTTCTCTGCTCGCTTTTTGGAATGCCAGCGGCGGAGTTTTTATGCCATAATTGCCATTTCTGTTCACCGGTAACAAAAGGATTGTGATGCCCCATAATACCGGCAATTCGATTATCTCTCTCCTGCTCCCATTTACTCGGTGGATATTGACGATCCCAAGCGATAAATAATTGCTGTTGTTGGCGGGACATGGAAAGATTGTAACGATCGTGCATATAAAAATTAATCCGAGCGACCTGCCCTTTTACCTCATCTCTCGGTTCGAACGTTCGAGATTTAAAATCGACTTTACTGGTACAACGACCATAATTATTCGGCATACTTTTCGGTAACATTCCATAACTGAAATTACTACGATCTCCATTAACCTCACCAATTGATGGGACCAAATTATGCATATCAGATTCCATTGCCCTGAAAACAGGATCGGAAGAGACACAATTCTTCCTCCCTCCATTTCGCCAACATTGCCGCTGATGACCAAAAACCCAGGCAGTAACAATATGTTCCCATTCAATTCGTTCAGCACGATTCTGTTGTGACCTGACTTGATAACCACACGAAGAAAGGATTGTGCGCCCACCGCTCTTACCTGTCCATTGCCAATGACAACCACAATAAAGTGTCCCGGTCTCTGACTTAAATTGATCATGATAAATGCGTTTACGTAATTCAACTTTAGCTTGTTCAAAGGCAGCCGGTGCGGCAAAAGAAGGCAAAGGAGCAATTAAACTGAAACACCCAATGTGAATTGCCCAAAAAATAACTTTACGTTTCAATGATAACCCCTACTTATATAAAAATATCATTCTGATTTTAACCTTTTATGTTGCCTCATAATCGACCTATAAGACAAACATTGTTTCTTTGCATTTCTTCTTAGCATCTCTTTTAAAAAGAAAGACTATTCAATAGACAGGTTGAGATATCACAAGATGGTGGTTATCCTATTATAGCGGAATGATTAATTGGGTATTATGAAATCAACATATGGACTATATGCTTTAAAAACGAGCGGTTATATCACTCACCATTAATATGAAAAAATAGAGAATGACGCTCAACGTCAACATCCTAATATTGAAGCGCCAAAAAAACCAAATAAGATACAGGGCCGATATACGGCCCCGTCTTACTACAATTTATGACCAAAAGCGCTGCTACTCTCCATTTCTTTCTGTAACTTCTTTCGATTCAAGTTCCAGAGTGAATCTTCTGGCATTTGGACCCTAATATCTAAACAGCAAGAATCGGGAATATCACAGGGTTCCCCATCTTGATAGAATATCTTGTTGCCATTGTCATCAATAGATTTGAGCCGCCAATTTTGAAATCTCTCCGGTAAATGTGCGTGTTGGCGATGGAAAGTCTCAATAATAATAGAGCCGTCAGGTTGAACGTGATCATCAACAAAAATCAGTTCGAGATTATTGTTGTCGCGGGGAACGGAAATACCTCCATGCACCCCCCAACCACCATCAGCGTTATAGCCCAGGATATTTGATATACGATATATGCCGGTTCCCTGTTTTATCACTTCTGCACCTTCGGATTCGTCATTAGTCAAGAATGTGCCATCAGGGTAGATTTCTATTATCGGAGAGGCTTTCTTGAGGTATCCGTTGGTGTCTGGTTTAGCGTTCTTATCGTCCCAAAACTTACGGGTAGCTTGTCTGTTGCTATCGCTATTTATGCTATCGGTACGATATGTATTGCCTTCATGCTCGAAAACCAGCCTATGGCTCCATACACCATACACGCCTTCACTTGATAAGCCATTTACATTACTAAATCTTAACTGAACGCCATACCCACCAAGTGGCAATCCATATTTAGTGACGAATGGCGCGTTGGGCCCATATCCGGCACAACCATCGTATAAATTTTCCAATCCATTCAAACGAGCAAAACCCATTGAAAGCATTGCATTATTAGTTGATACTGCACCCACATCCCCCGCAGTCAGATTGATATCCCCAGTCAACGCCTTACCGTTTATTTTCCGGCTATCAGGTACTCTAGTATTAATATTTCCAAGTAATGAATTAACTATTTCCTTAATCAACTGTTGCGTCACTGCCAATGTATCACTATCACCCATCACATCGGTAAGTTGCACAATACCTTTTTGTGTTAATGAAGCATTGGGAATTCCTGTTATCGCTTTCTGTTCTAAAGCTTTATTTAACTGTGCAGTGAGTTTAGTGACATTACCATCATCTAAAACATCCTCACCGATTTGTGTCGCAATAAAATCAGCTATAACCGATGTTATTGTTGATGTTTGACGAAATATCTTATTTAATATGTAATTATCAATATACTGCCTGTCTGGAAACCCACGCGACAAATTCAGATCTGTTTCATAGTCTTGCTGACTGGGCACATTAGCGTTACTATCAATAGCAAAAGCTTTAAAATCATTTTTACTCATATACCTTCCCCAAATTAAATAATGTTCATTTACAGTCAATAAGTCGAATTATTAGAAATAATTCCCCATAATTTACATCAGTTATATACCCGTTATCTTTCAAGTTGCCTCTTTGTTGGCTGCACTCACTCACCCCGGTCACATAGTTATCTATGCTCCCGGGGATTCGCTCCCTTGCCGTCGCAATGCATCTTGAAATCCATAGGGTATAGTCTAATTCCGAAAAACAATAAAAATATCCTTACTGACCGCCCTCCGCTTTTAGCAAAAATAAATTTAAAGTCGATAACCAAATCAACTTTACGAATCAGAGTTCATTTTTATATGGACTTTTATACGAATTTTTTCCAATCAAAGCACTGATTAAAAACCAGTGCTTCGTTAATATTTAAGAATTATAAAACTTTAATGGTATTATTCTTTCGGCTTTTCAGGCCAATTAATATCTGGTGCCGATGAAACATCAACCCGACGCAGTAATACCAAATACTTTTTCCAATCTAGCAATAAAGTTTTTTCCGCTTCTGATGCCATTTCAGTTTCAACCGCATACTGCAATACCGTGATGGCTTCATCTGCTTGCCGACGAAAAATAGCACGCTGTTGTTCTGCCTGTTCAACTTGACTGATTTTTTGAGCTTCAAAGTCCGTTACCCATTTTTCACCATCCCATTGATCAAAATCGGTGGACGGTTGTTCGAATGTTAATGTTTCCGGTAATTCACCCAGCGCAGCCACTTCTTCCTGCGCACCCACTTGCGTGTTGTAAGCTATTTTTCCACGGTGGTCAGGGACAATTTCCCAATAACTCCCATCCTCACTGCGACGCACAGCCATATCATCAGAACCTGGCAAATCTGGCGCATCTAAATAAGAATGCGCTGACAAACCGACGCCTTCCGCAACATATTCGAAATCAGAGCCAGAGAATTCTCTCGAATAGGGATTAGCATGATAAACTTTTATCCAGCCAGCTTGAGTTGCTAATCCGTCTTCACCTAATACAGCGGTTTCAGTATCTAAAATATTTTCTTGTGTCATTATTATTCTACCTTTACGATATTATTCTGCTTTTACGATATAGTTAAATGCGATATTGCGGGGGCGATTTTCATTCGCAGTAGGTACAATGCGAGAAGCATCAATTTCTAGTAGACTAAATCGATCCTGGGCTACAGAATTATATGTAGCACCAGCATTAAAATGACTTCCGGGGTTAGTTACAGAAGTATAAAAAGCACCACCAGCATAACTAAACATACGGGATGAGGTGGATACAGTTCGTCCACTTACACTACCAGTAATATTCCTAATCGCATCCCCTTGATGAGTTAAGATTCCACGGCCACTATCAACACCACGACCATCATCCCAACCACGAATAAACTCGCCTCTTAGATCAGGTAATCTACCGTCAGGATAAGCTTCTGCTAATTTAGGATACTGTGATCTACTAAAAACGGAACCATTACAAGTAAAATAACCGGAAGGTGGATGGGGTAACGGCCACGGAATAGGAGAGCCAACAGGGGTGCCGGAAATATTTGAAGCTTTTTGCTCTAAAGCTTTATCTAAAGCGCTATTAAATAGCACGGTCAGTTTAGCTATATCACCATCATCCAGTACATCTTCACCAGATTGTGTCGCAATAAAATTAGCCACAACAGATGATATTGTTGAGGATTGGCGTAATACCTTATTTAATACATGAGTAGAAACATTCTCAGGTGGAAACCCCGTCTTTAAATTCTGGCTTTCTTCATATTTTTCTTGACTCACTATATTAGCATTCTCACTAATAGAAAAGGCTTTAAAATCATTTCTTTGGCTCATATACTCCTCTTAAATTCAATAATATCATTCAGTAATCAATATATTAAATAGTCGTACAGATAGCCTCTCTCAATTGGCGATAATTATAGTCTAGTTCAGGAAAGGAATAATGAAATTTATTTTATAACTTATAGGGTTAATTATTTTTGTATAATTGACGGTAATAAACCACCCAATACATTGCAATAAATCTTCATGATAATATTTCCTACCTTTATTAAAACAAATGAAAAAATAATAGTGACAAAAAGTTCTTTCATTGAAAAGTAAAAAGACCACACTACAGCGTGGCCTTAAGCAAGGTAACTCACCAGTAAAAATCATTGTTTTTCAGCAAACAATAACCTGTAAATTCCCCCTCCAACAAT
>NZ_JAJAFY010000054.1:0-32618 GCF_025384885.1 Photorhabdus kleinii | reverse complement strand
TGGGCTTGGGTTTCCGGTGAAAGTGAAGAGAGTGTTTTTGCTGATCAGTCTGTTTACCATAATATCAAAATAAAAAGTTTCAAAATGAAACCAATTAATTGGGATGACTACAGAGTGAAAATAATGAATCAGGGAAGAATGGTCAGGTTGGTGAATAAATCAGACCCAGAAAGTTCCCCAATATCCTACTATTACATTGATGAGGAAGATGGAGATACGATTTTGGCTACCGTTGCACCAATCTTTTCATTAATTAATGGCCGTTTTGTTCAGGTAATTTAATGGGTAGCAATATCGGGTTATTTGACCCGATATTTTCTCTTGATGGGAAATGCAATAAAAATCGGTGATATCAGTTCAGCATTTGTTGATTGTAAAGAGACACTGGGATTGTGGATTGGGTTAATATTAAAGTTGAATAATATTCCACTTATCACTGGGTTACCCGGAGTGTGAGGATAAAATGAGATTAAAATGGTTATTGCTATTATTAGGCGTGATTATTATGTCAGGTTTAGGTGCTGTAGTAATGCAAGGAGCTAATGCAAATGAACCCCGGCTATATATTCGTAGTTTATTCGATATTCAGTATGCTTTTTGTGATATTAAAACCAATGGTGTAACGGGAATGGATAATCGAGATTCAGCCCGTGAAGGTCGGGGATTTGGTACTGCCAGTACAGCTTCCATGCTATTAATGGCAAATGGTGAAAATGAAATCAGTCTGGAATTTGGTGCACTGGGTTGGTTTTCCCCAGATAAGCTATCAGATGAAACCCGTAACCACTTTAATCCTGAAGCAAAATGTAGTCTGGAATTGACGGCCATGCGTGGTAAAAAAAGTGAAGTGTTGACGGCAATTGAAGTGGCAATTGATAAAAATGGTCAGCCCGTGGCAACAACACCCGTGAATGAAGCGAAATACGCCGCTATTAGCACACCGGTAGTACGTCATGTGATACAGGCAGACAGTATAGAAACTGGACATAAAGACGAAAACTACTTTGATATTCGAACATTTCCACCCAATATGATCTTATACCGGTTTAGTCGTAATGTGAAAGTCAGTGGGTTACCTGAATGGGAATGGGTGAAGGCAACACCTTATACAGATACACCTGAACAGCGCCAGCAATTGCAACAGGCTTATATGGCGGTCTGGCAGGCTTATAATGCAAAAGATGTGAATACTATCCGTAATCAACAAAAAATCTCTCTTAAAGCTTGGGCTTGGTCTACTAATGAAAGTGAAGAGAATATCTTTGTTGACAAAGATTTTCATAATGATTTCAAAGAAAAAAGTTTCAAAATGAAACCGATTAATTGGAATGACTACAGGGTTAAGATAATGAACCAAGGTAGAATGGTCAGACTGGTGAATAAATCAGACCCGGAGAGTTCCCCAGTATCTTATTACGTTAATGATGAAGACGGTGATACGGTTCTGGTTACCACTGTACCAATCTTTTCATTAATTAATGGTCGTTTTGTTCAGGTAATTTAATGGGTGGCAATATCGGGTTGTTTGACCCGATATTTTCTCTTGATGGGAGCAGTAAAAGAAAGCTATTATCGATTACGCCAGAATAACTGGAAAAGATTGAGGGATTTGATTACGTCGGTTAATCCAAGTACTACTTACCGAGTTAAAAAACATCGGTATTACGGCTGATCACAGTGTTAGGGGAATATTAAAGTTATTCTTCTCACGAAGATATCTATCTGTTGAAGAATTGCTTGCTCGTTATAAACGTATATTGAATAATATCTGTGAACCGGGACATATGTGGGCTGAGACATTGCTATTGCAGGAGTTAGGCTATTCATCATCACCTTGGTTCCATTTTAAAGACTAATTATATTAATTTTGCCAGATATAGAGGAAGAAATATGGGTAATACAGTAAAGATTGGCGATATTGGCACAGCGCATGGTGATTGTGAAGCGACACCGGTTATTTCGGGATCGACCAGTGTGAAAGTTGACGGTATTCCTTTAGCTCGTCAGGGCGATAGTTTGGCGCCGCATTCATCTCATTCACGAATAATTGCTGGCGGTTCCAGCACCGTTTTTGTTGATGGTAAACCTGCGGCGAGAACCGGTGACGCGGTGAGTTGTGGTGGAATTGTGATTGGTGGTGGTAGTGTTAATATTGGTTAAGGAAAAAATATGCTCTCAGTTACTATGGAGAGTGTAATTTGTGATTGCTAGAATTTGGCTCCCTGTATTCTCGTTCACCTCGGTCACATAGTTAGTTATGCATAGTTATCTATGCTCCCGGGGATTCGTTCCCTTGCCATCTTGATGCACTTTGAAATCCATAGGATATATGTATTTATTTCCTCTGCTTTCTTTTCTTTTTCTTGGTATTATTTTTTCTTTCTATTTTCGAATGCCTCTGGCGTAGGGCGTCATCCTGTTCAGCCAGTTTAAACACAGCTCCTTTATTAATAAACCAAAAAGACAAACAGGCCGTTTGGACAATAATCAAGCTCCAGAACAGGCGGATAATATCGTTTGTAAAGATTAAATAAATGACAGCGACACAGAGTAAATTAATAAAAGCAGAGGTTAATAGACTGATAACCAGTGTTTGAATAACCTGGCTAATTCCTGGTATTCGAGCAAAGGGAAGTAGGCATAACATTGCACCCACAGGGCCGAAAATCGCAGTAACGATTAAAATACCCGGATTATTACGGATGGCGTCAACAAATCCGAATAAATCAAATGGAATGGTAAACATGGGTTTTATCCTTGCATGGGGTTCAGCATTGGGCTAGGTTTATATCTTAATATCCGGGCGAAAATGATATTGGGAAACTGCCGGATCCCGGTATTGTAAAGGGCAACACTTTCATTAAAGAATTCACGTCTGTCTGCAATCTGATTTTCCAGCAGAGTGATCTGCGCTTGCAAATGTTGAAAAGGCGGCTGACTGATTAGGGCCGGATAATTCTTTGCAAGTATCAGAAATGACAACAACTGATGTGCTAATGTATTACCCATTTTCACCTTTTCATTGGTTGTTTTTGCACTGGGGTAGTTTTTCCTGATTTCTGCTAGTTGCAGAAAGAACGATTTTTCATGGGCCATTGCTTGTTCTGTTATTGCGATAAGCTGTGGAATTAAATCAACCTGTTTTTTCAGTAAAATATCAATATTGGCAAATGCTTTATCCCGGTATCTTTTTAACATAACGATTTTATTAAAAACGCCTATGAGATAACGAACCGCAATGATCAGGATGACGGCCAGAATAAGAAAAGTGAGAAGATATCCACCCATTGCTGTTATCTCTAAAATAACCATTTCAGTAATGGAGATTCACGATAAAAAACCGTTAAATGATGAGACTGATATTCATAAGGAACGGTCAGAATAAAGGCAATCAGAATTGCTGCGCTAATGACAGTAATTGCAAGATTACGGCGCATTGGCGCAACTTCATTCCAGGTGCCTAAATATCCCTTAGAGGCAATCCCCAGTAATCTGTGAGGAGCAGCCTGAGTAATAACAATTTGATCGTCTTTTTCAATAGCTGTGCCAATAATTAAATACTCTTCATTTGGAAATAACAAGTACTCTTGGTAAGAAACGGAATCGGTTTCATCGTTCTGATAAGAAGAAAAATTCACAAATGTCAACGTTTCTGGCGTTGCATCAATACGGACTGATCCTGAATCATCGGTCAAAGTGAATTGACGGATTTTTTCTTCCGAATGACGCAAAGAATAACGTTTATCGCCTTCTGAATCTTTTATGACATCATATTCATAATAACGATAGCCATAGCATAGCTTGTTACTCAGAGGACTTTTGAAGTGAGTTCCCGCTGTTATTTTTCCTTCTACTTCTACCAAGCCCATAGCGATTGAACGGATTTTTGAGGTAGGCAAAATCTGCTGAAATTTAAGGAATTTTTTTTCTGGTGTTGTTTTCAGACCGTTATAGATAAATAGTAATAAAATTAAGCCAAATAAGGCACCGGGTGAAACAAAAAAGGCAATCAGAAAAATGGCAATAGCCGCCGAGCCTAAAATCACTTTCCAAATTTCCTTGCTGGCAAATTTACCGGACTGCCGTGTTTGTCTATAATACTCTGCCGCGTTTTTCCCAAACGAAAAGATTAATACACAGGAAAAAACAAAAATAAAAGTAAAAAATAGCATAGTCATCATAAGGTTTACCATCTGATTTATTTAAATTTGATACCGTTATAGGCTTTTTCTTCCTGACAGATTTCTAATAAAGGCAGCCTCTGATAATGAAACATGCGGGCAAAAATCAGATCAGGGAATAGATAAATCGCCGTATTATACTCCGTTACTGCATCATTAAACATTTCGCGGCGATGAGCAATTTTATTTTCTAGATCCGTCACCGATGTTTGCAATTGTGAAAATTGGGAACCTGAAATTAGAGTCGGATAGTTTTCAGCTACGGCCAGTACAGATCGGAATGCATTGTGCATTTCATTGGAGGCTTTGATTTTATCTGTGAGGCTATTGGCATTAAGATATACCTGCCGTGCATCACTTAACCGAGTAAAAATATCACGTTCATGTTCCATAGACTTTTCCAGCACGGTCACAAGCTGCGGGATCTGTTCTGCACGCTGTTTTAAAATAACATCGATATTGGCAAATGTATTGCTTGTCTGTTCTTTCAGGGCAATCAGGCGATTATAAATTGTGATCCCCCAGCCGATAAGTCCTACAGCAATCAGAGAGATAATAATAGTGGTTATTGTCATCTTTTTCTCCACGAAAATTCGGTTATATTTATTGTTAAGTCATGCCCTCCCTGCTGATTTGCGTAGCATCAGGGAAGGAGCCCACTTTGTTTAACCTGCCATAATCATTTAAAAATGAAAATACAGAGGTATTAAGAATACTATATCGAGGGCAGATTTAATTCAATAAGTGAAATTTTTCAAAAGAAGATTTAATTGCACTTACTATGAGAATTCAAGGGATATTAAAGTTATCTTTGCTATTTTTTTACTAATCTGGTTTTTGCCGCCGTTTAACTTTGTTATATCCAATTGAATTATTGAGAAGATTTCCAGTCCCGATACTTTTTATAAATCGCTTTTGGTACCAGAAGAATTGGTATTGGTAACGGTTGATTTTGCATTGGTAAGACAAGGATAGCTTAAGAACTATGAAGGAGGGAAATGTCGCTTCCTGTCATGTAGGGTGTCAAGATTTGGGCCATTGTCTGGCGGTATGTAATATTTCCTCACGGTCTTGAATGGCTTCTGGCGTCCAAAATAATTGCATTACTTGGCCTCAAAACGGCGGAGTGTGGCTTTGCGGCGGGCTAAAAATTTAGCCTCGACTTGGTCGGCTGGCACTAGATTACCAGCATTGGCAGAAGCTTGGCCTATTTCTATTTGCCTGCGGAACCAAGCATCATGGGCGCTCGTTTCTTGTTGCTGACGCACGAAATCCCGCATGAAGTCACGTAGTAGTTGTGCACCTTTGCGATCGAGTGATTTTGCTGCTGCGGTAAAGTCATTTTTCAGGGCATCATCGACCCTAAAGGTAAAAGTAGTTTCGCTCATAGCTAATGATTCCACTGTAATGTGTTACAAAGTAAGTATAGTGTAGTACTTAAGTGTGTAGAATACTACCAGAAGGATGGTAAAATATAATATTTAGATAAAATTAAATCCGAAATAGTGTCACCTATTTGTAAAAAATTTATTATTGTCTCTTATTTATTCTCGTAAATAATATTGTGAATTGTTTATTTAAAATATCTTTAATAAGTAAGATGATATATTGATAAGTCTTAACTAAATTAATAAATGAAAATGATAGTCATTATTTTTAATTCTGGCTTGTTAAAGCTTAAAATTAATGTACCTTGATGATTAAATTATTTTGATGTCTTGGTGGTAATGTTTTGTTAAAATATAATTTCATTTAATATAACCAAGTATTAACCACAATGAATAGTTAATACTTGGCAATAAAATAAATAACCAAGTTAAAATAAATCACATATATACCAAATGGATTTCAAGATGCATCGCGACGGCAAGGGAGCGAATCCCCGGGAGCATAGGTAACTATGTGACCGGGGTGAGTGAGTGCAGCCAACAAAGAGGCAACTTGAAAGATAACGGGTATATTAGAGTTTCTCTCCATTAACGGCTGACCAATGATAAGGTTGCAGTTCACGTATGGCTTTAAATAACAGTTCATTTTTATCATTAGTCACCGCGGCTTTTACTGAGCCTCCCCAATGAACCAAACGCTCCTGACATATTCCACATGGCGTCAAAATGATATATTCACAGCCGGCATCTTCACGGTAGAGACATAAAGAGTGTGTCACCGCTTCATTCAGTTTATGGGCTTCCAGATAAGCGCCAACTTCCATACAAAGGGATAATGCGTCAATTTTGGTATCAGGGGCAATGCTGGTTAAGATTTTGCCCGATTCTGTCCGTACTGCGGCAGCGCCACCCCATCCTTTAGGGTATCGTTTTTCAATTAAGTTAACTGCGGCATTATATAACTCTTGTTCTATATTCATTAATTTATTACTCCGCTCTAATGAGCTTATTTTTTTTCTATGTTAATAACATCTTTAAAAATAAGCGGTTAGTTGATAATAAAATGCGCTTGTCTTTTTCTTATCGACAGAATTTATAGTATAGAACAGTACGATTTATGTTGTATACCCGTTATCTTTCAAGTTGCCTCTTTGTTGGCTGCACTCGCTCACCCCGGTCACATAGTTTGCTATGCTCCCGGGGATTCTCTCCCTTGCCGTCGCGATGCATCTTGAAATCCATTGGGTATATAGAATACTTATAATTTTTTCAGATCAATTCCGGTTTTAAAAATGCCTTTAAATAACCATTCCACTGATAATGACCGCCAGTCGATTAAATAATTCACTAAACATACGCTCGGTAAATGGCGCTAACATCGGGATTAAAAGCGTGAGTACCAATATACCGGTAGTCAGCGTTAACGGAAAACCGACCACAAAGATGGAAAGTTGTGGTGTCATCCGGTTTAAAATCCCCAATGATAAATTCAGTGTTAATAATAGTGTTATCAATGGTAGAGCCAGCATCATGCCGTTGATAAATATCATACTGGCGCTTTGTGCTAGCAGTAAAAATCCTTGAGCGCTGAGTTGCAGTGGTTGTACCGGAAGAATCTGGAAGGTGTCTGCCAGAACCGATAATAGCCATAGGTGACCATCAAAGGCCAGAAATAACAGTAAGGTCAAGAGGTTAAAGATTCGTGCCAAAATAGGCATATTGGGGCCGCCGGAGGGATCAAAAAAGGTAGCGAATGAAAGCCCCATCTGTAAACCAATTATTTCACCGGCGTGACGCACGGCTGCAAAGGCAATTTGCATTGTCAGGCCAAGTGATGCCCCAATTAAGATTTGCTGGAGCATCAGCCAGAATGCCGCAACAGAGAAAATAGGCACTTGCGCAGGTTGCAGATTTGGCATCAAGAGCAGTGTTACCATCACGGCTAGTCCAATCTTAACTTTCTTAGGCGCCTGTTTTTCACTGAATAATGGCGCAGTACTGAACAGCGCAAGCACCCGAACCAGCGGCCAGAAAAATTCACTGACGAACTGGATCAGCATTTCACTGTTAAAAGAGATCATAACTAGCCAATTATCACCGGTATGCTGCTGTAGAGTTCACGCATGTAGTCCAGTAATAGGTTTAGCATCCAAGGGCCGGCGATAACGGTAGTGACAAATACCGCCAGAATTTTGGGAATAAATGAGAGTGTCATTTCGTTAACCTGTGTTGCAGCTTGCAATAAGCTCACAATTAAACCACATAATAAAGCCGCTAACAGCAACGGCGCAGCTAGCGCCAATGCGACTTTCATGGCTTCTGTTCCCAATGCCATGACTGATTCAGGAGTCATAATGTTTGCCTCTTTTCAGGTCAACCGTAAAAACTTTGTGCCAGAGAACCCAGTAGTAATTGCCAGCCGTCAACTAAGACAAATAGCATGAGTTTAAAGGGCAGTGAGATGGTTGCAGGGGGGACCATCATCATCCCCAACGCCATCAATACGCTGGCGACCACTAGGTCAATAATCAAAAATGGAATAAACAGGGTAAAACCAATCTGAAAAGCGGTTTTCAATTCGCTGGTAATAAATGCCGGCATTAATACTCGCATAGGAACAGAATCGGCGGTTTCAAACGGCGGTTGATCAGCAAGACGTGCAAACAGCGCTAAATCGTTTTCCCTTGTCTGACGCAACATAAATTGCCGTAACGGCTTGGCGCCATTTTCTAACGCGGTTTCCAGACTCATTTTATCTTCACTGAAAGGCAGATAAGCATCTTGATAAACTTTATCGAAAACCGGTGACATAATGAAAAACGTCATAAATAACGCCAGTCCAAGTAAAACCTGATTCGGTGGCGCCGATGGGGTACCTAAAGCATTACGCAGTAAACCCAACACGATAATAATGCGGGTAAAACTGGTCATCATGAGTAAGGCTGCGGGAATAAACGTCAGCGCGGTAATGAAAACTAATGTTTGAACCGGTAGTGACCAACTCTGCCCACCGTTTGCCAGCGGTTGACTGATGATGCCCGGTAACTGTGCCGCGGCATCTATCGGTAAAATAAGCGCAGCGAGTATCATCCCCAGGCGGCATGACAATGCAAACTTATCCCTTATAAAGAGAGAACTACTTTTTTTCATCATCTTTGCCTTGTCGCATCAGCGTATTTTTTAAAATCTGACCAAATAGTGCCGGTTTTATAGTTTGTTCTTCGGTGGTATTACGGTGGGATTCAGGTATTGGCATCTGGTGTAATAAATTAATTTGCTGAGCAGTGACACCTAATACCAGCCAGTTATCTTCAACTTCGACAATGACGACACGTTCACGTTGCCCCAGAGAGCAACTGGCTTTGATACTCAATTGTTGCTGAGTTTTCCCTTTGTTGGAAAACAACCCTATACGGCGTATTAGCCAAGTGAGGGTGAAAATCAATAGCAACACCCCCGCCAGTGCACTGCTGACCTGCATCAACGTCTGACCTGCGGGAAGTGGCGCGGATGTGGCGACTTGAGTAACCGCTTGGGTTTGCGCGGCAGAACCTGCCGCGCCATTATGCAAAGAGGGCTGGAAAGCCATATTAACGACTCAGGCGACGCATACGTTCAGAAGGGGTGATGATATCAGTGATACGGATACCGTATTTATCGGATACAACCACAACTTCACCCTGAGCAATCAGATATCCATTGATTAAAATATCCAACGGCTCCCCGGCAAGGCCATCAAGAGAAACTACTGAACCTTGAGATAATCTCAGCAGTTGTTTGATGGTCATTTTTGTCCGACCCAATTCTACGGATAATTTGACCGGTATATCCAGAATCAGGTCGATATCCGATAAGTGAGCCAGTGTATCCTGAGGCTCCAGAGATTCAAAAATTGCCGCGCTGCTGTCCGAGGTTTGTTGTTGCGCGGCCTGTTGTTCCAGAGCTTCTGCCCACATATCTTCGGCAGATCCGGTTGAAGCGGTATCTGTGGGTTGCTTAGCATCACTCATTGGGCTGTTCCTCATCCAGAGCATTTAAAACAGGGTTAATAAGATGTTCGACACGCAGGGCATATTGCCCGTTTAATGTTCCGTACTGACTGGTGAGCACGGGCACACCATCAACGTGAACGATCAGGCGTTCGGGTTTATCAATAGGTAAGATATCGCCCGGCTGAAGTTGCAGGATTTTTGACAGCCTCAGCGGGATATCAACAAAGTTAGCGACCAATTCCAGCTCTGAATGCTGAACCTGTTTTACCAGGCTTTCTCGCCACAGGCTGTCTTCTTGCCGGGCATTTTCTAATGGTGGATTGGTCAGACGTTCCCGTAGTGGTTCGATCATGGCAAACGGAATACAGATATTAAATTCACCACTCAACGCACCAATTTCCACTTGAAATGGCGTTGTCACCACAATATCGTTCGGTGATGTTGTAATGTTGGTGAATTTCACCTGCATTTCAGAGCGAATATATTCCACTTCAATTTTGAAAATGGCGCTCCAGGCATCACGATAGGAATCCAACGCCATGCGTAACATCCGGTTAATCACTCGCTGTTCAGTATGGGTGAATTCACGACCTTCCACTTTGGTCGGGAAACGTCCGTCACCACCAAACAGGTTATCTACCGCGATGTAAACCAGGCTTGGTGCAAATGCAAACAGCGCTGTTCCTCTTAGCGGTTTCAGATGAACCAGATTAAGGTTGGTCGGTACTGCCAGGTTACGGGCGAATTCATGATAAGGCTGAATTTTTATTGCGCCGACGGTAATGTCAGGACTACGGCGGAGCATGTTAAACAACCCCATCCTAAAATGACGAGCAAAGCGTTCATTAATAATTTCCAGTGCTTGCAGACGTTCCCGAATAACACGACGTTGGGTATTGGGATCATAAGGGCGAACCTCATTTTCCCCGGACGCGGTATTTTCTACGTCGTCACTGGCACTGTCGCCATTGAGCAGAGCATCAATCTCTGCCTGTGAAAGAATATTGTCACTCATGGTGATTATCGCAGAATAAACGTGGTAAACAGCACATCGGTGATGACCTGATCCGGTTCACCGGGTACCAAGGTTGGGCGAAGTGTTTGCTTGATGTCGTCCATCAGACGCAATTTACCGCTGTCATGAGCCAGATCGGCCGATTTTTGGCGTGATAATAGCAACAACATACGACTACGAACTTCCGGCAGATACTCGTGGAAACGCTGGCGAGTTTTTTCATCAGCTAAACGTAAAGTCACACCAATGTAGAGCACTCGGTCAAAGTGATCTTCATTGTCGATCAGGTTGACGGTAAAAGGCTCCAGAGTCATAAAGACAGGGACTTCTATGGCTTTGGATGCCGTGGAGTCACTCTCTTTTGCCTGTTTAAGCGCCCACCAACTGTATCCCCCGATGGCGGCGCCGATAACGGCAATCAGTACTAACAGTATCATCCCAAATGGATTTTTGCGTTTATGCTCGTAGCTATAGTCAGACATGGACAGACAAATTCCTGTTTTTGTTGCGGATAAGTGTCCACGCATTCCGTGGTGGGCTGACTTATCCATCAATATCGATAATCATTATCCCGCGTATTTCCGCAGGCAATAGCTGGAACAAACGGGGAAAAAACGACTAACTCGTTCGTTTGTTATGAAGCTACTTTCCACTATCAGGCGAAAATATCCACACCTCCTCGGGCGGACGCGAGTTGATGAGGTGTTAAATGTACTGTGGATTCAGTGGCTGAGTGATTTTCTGAGGTGGCATCAGCATTGCGGCTTGCGGTTCCGCCTGAATGTTGTGAATCAGAGCGTTGTTCTTGTTGCCATGGGCTAGCGTTGTCACTGCTGACACTGCTTTGGGTCAGTTGAATACCACTTTCTGCCAGTGCGTGGCGAAGTCCAGGTAATGCCGCTTCCAGTGCCGCCCGGACATGGCTGTGAGCCGATGCCAGATGTAATTGTGCTTGATTATCTTCAACGGACATGCGGATTTGCAAGGCACCTAGCTCTTGTGGATGCAGGCGTAACTCTGCCTGTTGCAGGCCGTTGCGGTTGAATAAAATGATTTGTTGATTTAATTGTTGTTGCCACTCTTCACTACCCAATTGGGCATTCAGTAAGGGGGTAGAGGCACTGGATAACTGAAACTGGGCGGTCTGATTGTGCCCTACGGAGAGCAGGGGAGAGGTTGCCACAGAGGAGATTTGCCCGGTTTGTTGATTTTCAGTGACTGCTGGCGCGGGCTGGATCTCAGCTTGAGCGGTAGTTTGAGTTAGTGCTGATTCACGTGGATGAGGCTGAGTTGCAGTTTCATGCTGGATAGTTGCGACAGCAATCTTGGGTTTTACCGAAGAATTTTGCCCAAATCCGTTTTCAGGTTTGGTTTTAAAAAAGGCTTCTGCTTTTTCTTCTTCCTGTTTTGGTTGTTCTGCAATCGCTGTCAGAGGATTCTCTTCAGTCGATAATCCTGTAACGACCAATTCTTTAACGCTAATTTGACGGTTTTTATCATTATGCTTAACGAGTCCGTCAGGTTGGAGGCTACTTTTCTGGTTTTCTGATTTGATGGCTAACCCGGATAATTGTATGGGTAAACTTGCCGCCAGCTCTTCTGCTGACATGAGTTTCTCATCAACAGCAACCGGTTGTTTGTTTGCATCTACTTTTACATCGAGGGGAATCAGCGAGGAGGTAATAGGTTCCGTTGGTATTTCATTTGAGGTAGATAATTCATTTGCGATAGACAATTCGTTTGGGACAGATAATAGTGGCGACAAATCGTGGTCTGTATCATCTATAATCTTTTCTCCTTCTTTGGATGATATTTTTCCTGGTTTGGTCCCGCCTTTCTGCGCCAGTTCGGTTTCCAGATTAAGAAACTGAGCAAAAGCCGAAGGTTGATCGGCATCAGTGAGTGAATTGCTGCGCGGTGGTTGATTTTCTGTCGGTTTCAGGTCGGCAGGCAAAAGAGTGAGATTCATTATTTATTTCTCCGTTGTGCGCTACGTTGGGCATACTCATCCATCTGTTTCTGTTCCGTTCTGTTCTGATGTAATCTTCGGTTGTTATCTGCCCGTTGTTGCAAAGTATCGAAGGCATTAAGGCGCTGTTGTTTTTCCCGCCACTGTGATAAAGCCGTATCAAGCCGCTGTTGCCATTGATTAAGCTGCAATTTGTGCTGTTCAATCGCTTTTTCCAGCGTTTTCATGAATTGCTGATAATTTTGCCAAGTGGTACATGGCATACCATTACTCAATGTGTCATTTAGGCGTTCTCGGTATTCATCCTGATAGCCCATCAACGTTGCGAGTTGTTGCTCCATTTGCTGATAGTTCTGACGAACTTGTGCTAAGTGAGTGGCGGCTTTTTCCACTGCATTTTGTGCAAGGTCACGCAAGGTTATGAGAGGTGATTGTTGCTGCATCTTATTCCTCGCTTTAATGGCAACACCCAGAAAATCGTTACGTTATGTAGGTAACAACTGTTGTAATTGAATGCAGGCAGCTTCATATTCACTACGCTCTTCAATATCTTGCTGTAGAAATTGTGCCATGTAGGGATAAAGCTCAATGGCTTTGTCCAATAGCGGATCACTGCCAGCCGCATAAGCACCGACGTTAATCAGATCACGGTTACGCTGATAGCTTGCGAGTAGTTGTTTGAACTGCTGTACCCGCCGGTAGTGCTGCTTATCAATGAGCGCGGTCATTGCGCGGCTGATAGAAGCTTCAATATCAATCGCCGGGTAATGTCCTGATTCTGCCAGCGAACGGGAGAGGACGATGTGACCATCGAGAATTGCTCGGGCAGCATCGGCTATCGGGTCTTGCTGATCATCACCTTCGGTGAGTACGGTATAGAACGCGGTAATCGAGCCACCGCCATTCACCCCATTGCCTGCACGTTCCACGAGTGCCGGAAGTTTGGCGAAAACCGAAGGCGGGTAGCCTTTGGTTGCAGGAGGCTCGCCAATGGCTAGGGCAATTTCACGTTGCGCCATGCTGTAGCGGGTCAATGAATCCATAATTAGCAATACATGTTTACCCCGGTCACGAAAATCTTCAGCGATACGGGTAGCGTAGGAGGCGCCTTGCATGCGCAACAGAGGTGAGATATCGGCGGGTGCGGCGACAACCACTGAGCGGGCTAAGCCGGCGGAGCCAAGGATGTTTTCAATGAAATCTTTAACTTCGCGGCCACGTTCACCGATCAAACCAACGACAATCACATCAGCCTGTGTGTAACGTGCCATCATGCCAAGCAGAACACTCTTACCGACCCCGGAACCGGCAAACAACCCCATACGCTGCCCACGGCCTACGGTCAGTAGGGCATTAATCGCTCGTACACCGACATCCAGTACATCACTGATTGGTGTACGTTGCAGTGGATTGATTGGCGGTGTGGTGAGTGGGGCACGATAGCCGGTATCTGGCGAAGGAAAACCATCCAGTGGACGACCGGCGCCATCCAAAACTCGCCCTAACAGTTCCGGGCCAAGTGGTAACTGGCGCCCACTGCCACAATCTTCACTGTATGGGCGGGCGTATACCCGGGCGCCGGGTACAATCCCTTCCAGATCTTCAAGTGGCATGAGGAGAAGTTTTTCGCCATTAAAACCGACAACTTCACTTTCAACTTCTTCAACATTGCTACCGTTTTGTCGCTCAATCAGGCAGGTTGCTCCGAGAGGCAGATGTAAACCCGTTGCCTCCATCACCAGCCCGGTCGCTCTGGTCAGACGTCCATAACGACGCACTGGTGAAGTTTTCTCCAGTTTCTGCTCAAAAGCATCCAGTGTCGCTAGCCAGCGCCCGAGTCTTGCTGTCATTACAATTCCCCCGGTGCGGCCAGCCGGCATAACTCATGCCAGCGGGTTGCCAAACTGGCATCCAAATCGCCTTCATCGGCACTAATTTTACAACCACCGGGATGCAGTTTGTTATCTGCCAGTAAGCGCCAGCCGTGTAATGAGAGCGTGTTGCCTAATTGTTGTTCAACCATTGGCATATCTCGTGGATGAACCCGCAATTGGGGTTTTCCACTCAACATTGGCTCCTGTTGAATAAATTCACGGATCTGATTGAGCAGGGCAGTGCCATCACAAATCGCCGGTTGACCCAAGATCTGTTTCGCCGCGGTCAGTGACAGTTGCATCAAGCGGGATGCAATGATCGTGTCAAGCCCTTCCAATGAATGTTGGAAATCCGCTAGCAGATTTTGCCACTGCTCGGTGATAGGTTGCTGCTGCTGAATGGCATCTTTTCGCCCCTGTTCCAAACCGGCTTCTAAGCCGGCTTGGTAACCTTTTTCATAACCTTGCGCTTGACCTTCGGTAAATCCCTGTTCATGGCCTGCTTGTCGAGCCTGTTCTTTCAGGTTATCCAGCATTACCGCTTGTTCAAGGATTTCATTGTGCTCAGAGTCTTCCTGTGAGTCATCTACGGGCTCTGGTTTGGTCCGTAGTTTTTCCCACTGTGTGAGTTCGTTTGGTTTCCAAGGTTGCCAGTCAGCATTGTTTAACTTATCAGACATAGCTATCGTCGCCACCATTTAGGATAATCTCACTGCTTTCTGCCAGACGACGAACAATAAGCAGAATCGCTTTCTGTTCGCTTTCCACTTGCGACATCCGTACCGGACCACGGTTTGCCAGATCATCGCGCATAATCTCTGCGGCACGTTGAGACATATTGTTGAGGAAATGATCGCGTAGTTGCTGGTTGCAGCCTTTCAGTGCAATGAGCAGAGAGTCGGTAGTGATTTCCTGCAACAGGCGTTGGATACTGCGGTCATCCACATCAATGAGGTTTTCGAACAGGAACATTTCATCGATGATTTTTTGTGCCAGTTCATTATCGTAGGCACGCATGGCTTCGATAACATTCTCTTCTTGCTGACTTTTCATCAGGTTGATAATTTCAGCCGCAGTACGAACGCCACCCATTTTGCTACGCTTGAGATTCTGACCGTCTAACAGGTTATTGAGCACTTCTGTCAGTTCAGCCAGTGCCGCCGGCTGTACGCCACCAAAAGTTGCGATACGTAGCATGATGTCGTTGCGTAATTTGTCATCAAACAGCGCAAGGATATCGGCTGCTTGTCCACGATTTAAGTGAACCAGAATGGTGGCGATAATCTGTGGATGCTCTTCACGGATCATATCGGCTGCCATTTGAGGTTCCATAAAGTTGAGGGTCTCAATACCGGTGGTGGTTTCACGGGATTCGAGAATATCCTCAAGCAGACTAGAAGCGCGTTCTTCACCTAGCGCTTTAATTAACACTGAGCGCAAATAGTCACTGGCGTTGATACTCAGTGCCGCATACTGGCCGGCATCTTCTTCAAACTCTGCCAATACATCCACCAGTTGCTGGTTAGAAATTTGGCGCATGCCTGCCATTGTGATACTGAGTTGCTGGACTTCCCTGGAGTTCAGGTGTTTAAACACCTCGGCCGCCTGATCTTCTCCCAGGGTCATTAACATGACGGCGCTTTTTTCTGTTCCGTTCAGGCTCATTGTTCGTTACTCATCCATTGACGGATCACCAGTGCCACTACGCGAGGATCTTTTTCTGCCAGCTCGCGAATGCGTTGGCTTTGAATTTCAGCACTGACTCGTTGACGCGTCAGTTTCTGGCGCGTTTTTTCATCCATTTCTGCACTAGATTCAGTCAGTTGTTTTTTCTGAACTTTCTGTGCTTCAAGGGCGGCTTTTTCCGCAGCGCGTTTTTTGGCAAGTTGAGGAACAACCATTTTGCGCCATAGCAGCCATGCCACCAGAATCAATAGCAGGTAGCGGCCAAAATCGAAGGCTTTTTCCAGCAGAATTGGGTTCTGCCAGACAGGAATAACCTCGATGTTTTCTTTGCTTTCAGTAAATGGCGTGTTAACCACATTCAAGCTGTCGCCACGCTCTTTAGAAAAGCCCATCGCTTCTCTGGTCAGCGCTTCTATTTTTGCCAATTGCTCAGGGGTTAGTGCCTGAGTTTCCGGGCCATTTTTGCCTTCTACCGTGGCATAATTGACGACAACGGCGACAGATAAGCGTTCAACACCGCCGGCTTGTTGTTGCACATGGCGAATAGTCCGGTCCACTTCATAGTTTGTGGTTTCGTCACGGCGGTTATTGCGATTACTGTTGACCGTGTGTTCGTTACTACTACCGGTGGATGAGGTTTTCTTATCGCTCTTGTCGTTTTTGTTGTTCTCTTTGGTATTTGGTTTATCAATTGGCGCACTCGGTGGAGGGCTCGGTTGATTGGAAAGCGCACCGGGAATACCGCCAACCTGAGGGCCGCCACTCTGTTCGCTCTCGCTTAACTGTTTTGAGCGAACCGCCGCCTGATTTGGTGGCTGATTAGGTTTATATTCTTCCGCTGTCTCTTCACGACGTGAAAAATCCACCTGTGCCGTCACTTGTGCGTGAACGTTACCACGACCGACAACCGGAGCCAGAATCGCTTCAATACGATGTTGGAAGCGGTTCTCTACTTCCTGAATGTATTTCAGTTGACTGGTATTGAGATCGCGTCCGGTAGCATCGGCTTGGGTCAACAGACGTCCGGCCTGATCAACGATGGTGACATTGCCCGGCGGTAAGCCGGCGACACTGCTGGAAACCATATGGACAATGGCGTTTATCTGGCCTTCATCCAGGGTCCGGCCTTGCAGTAATCCAACGGTCACGGAAGCTGAGGGCGATTTCTGTTCACGGACAAACAGCGAGGGTTTGGGGAGTGCAAGGTGAACACGGGCATTTTGCACCGGCCCTAAAGATTCAATGGTACGTGACAGTTCACCTTCCAATGCCCTTTGGTAGTTAACTTGCTCACTGAATTGGCTGATCCCAAACTTTTCTTTATCGAGTAGTTCGAATCCAGCAGCTCCACCCTTAGGCAGCCCTTGTTGCGCCAATCTTAGCCGTGTCTCATGCACCTGTTCGGCAGGGATCATGATAGCAGCGCCATTTTCGGCAAAACGGTAAGGGATATTTAATTGGGTTAATTGTGTGACAATATCGCCACCATCTTTATCGCTCAGATTACTGTAAAGCACCCGATAATCGGGGCTGCGTAACCACAGGAAAAGGGCAATGACAATCGCAACGGCTGCGCTGCCGGCAACTAATAATGGCACTTTAGGATCAGCTTTTATCTGGTTAATGATAGCACTGAAACCTTTAGTTTGATTTTCAACGTCGGTTGTTGCGGCACTCATAGACGATCCTTGCCTTGCTGTTCAACATGAATACTAAAAGCGTGGCGTAACAAAACAGACTCCCCATACGCAAGCGAAAAAATTCTTCCTATTTTCAGTTTTGTCATTATTCGCTGTTCACTCATCTTTTAATGGCACAATAAGCCCAGACTTTTTACTTTAATTACCCGCTTTAGATCGAGAGGGCTATGTTAGGGTGGCAGTCTAAAAATATGCCGTATATACCCAATAGATTTCAATTTGCAGCGCGGCGGCAAGTGAACGCATCCCCAGGAGCATAGAGAACTATGTGACTGGGGTAAGTGAAAGCAGCCAACAAAGCAGCAATTTGAAGGATGAAGGGTATAAACTTTGGGTTAATGGCATTGAATTGAGTAGGTTATAGGGTGGTTTAACACGAGGTTTTTATGTCAATTCAGGCAATTGAAGGCGTGCTGCAACTGATGCAAGCTCAGGCGTCACAGGCAGCAAGTATCGCAAAACCAATACCATTGCAGAGTGGATTTGCCAGTCAACTGATGGCGGCTGTTGGTAAAATTAATCAGACACGTTTGAATGCCACAAAACAAACTCAGGATTTTACACTAGGTGTACCCGGTGTTGAATTGAATGATGTTATGGTGGAGATGCAGAAATCCAGTATCGCTTTGCAAATGGGCGTCCAGGTAAGAAATAAGCTGGTGGCTTCTTATCAGGAGATTATGAATATGCCGGTGTAGGTATTAATTTATTGATATCTATTGTTAGTAAGACAGATCGCGAGTGTCGTGGATAAATTCCGCGGCGCTGCAAACAGGACATTCCATCGGTTTTATTTCTGGTTTTTTGTGTTGAGAGCTAATCCATAGCTCATACTGAGATTGCATTTCTGTCCACATTTCAGTACTGCCCATTTTGTTATAATCAGCCCCTTTTAGCGGATGAAGTTTCCAACTCGGAGCGTTCATATTATCTGGTTTTTTAGCCGTGTTTATTGCGGTTAACTGAATTTGCAACGTTACCGCATGTTTTGGTTGAATACTTGTTGTAGTTAGCGGTTTAATTAAGTGTTGTAAAACTCATAGTCAATAAAATATTTAAGGTGTCACGGTTTCGAATAATAATTCTCAACTCTATTTTATGAGGTTAATGTTAACTTATTGATAAGTATCAAAAAACGATAAGGAGAATGAACAGCATATCCTGTTATAATTAAATCTTAAGTTTTATGCTGGTTGCATTAATTCATAAAAATTTACTGAATGTTTAATGATAGATTGAAAGTTAAATCATGTGGTTTAATTTTTAATTATTTATACCCGTTATCTTTCAAGTTGCCTCTTTGTTGGCTGCGCTCACTCACCCCGGTCACATAGTTATCTATGCTCCCGGGGATTCGCTCCCTTGCCGTCGCGATGCATCTTGAAATCCATAGGGTATATAGATATAAGGAAATAATATTTCTGAAGTTATGAAACCTGAGAATGAATGCCCGTTTGATCCTAAGCAATATGAATGTCACAGTGTTATCGCTCCGGTTGGTTCTTTTTCTTGGGCTTTAATTCAATTAAAACTACGTAAGCGTGTCGTTCGTTCTGTTTGGAGCGATAAGAATATGTATTTAGTTATTATCCCTCGTGTGAATGATTTAACTGTGGAAGAAGGAAGTGCCTATGCTGTTGATGGTGTCGCTGTTGGTACTAAATATGATTACTTAACGCATATCGATTTATGCAATGAGCACGGCAATTTTGTACCGTGGCAGCCAACACAAGAAGATATGATGGCTTGTGATTGGGAATTAAATGTTGATATTTCAGTCCCTTATGAATACATGTTGGTTTTCGATGCAACTCCATATGAAATTTCGAAAAAAGAATCATATAAAGAATGGGGGGATCATAGTAATAAAAATTTAGTTACGATTGAAAACAATATAAGCAATGGGAATGAAACTGTTAGTGGTTTTTATTGGAAAGAAAGCGAAGATCTTATTTTTGGGCATACATTAGATATAAATTTGACCGAATTATCTATATACAAAGACCATCTGACAAGTGTTACAAATAAAAAACTAACAATTACAGTGGATGGAGTCAAATACCATCTTGGGCATCGTATAAAAGAGTCAGTTTATTATTCTCCACAATATAAAAGTAGTGAAGCTGAGAAAATAGGTGATCTGTTAAAACAAATAGATAAAACCTTCCGTTTTTACTGTAATTGGCATGATTAATTTATATAGCTGATTTTTTTCAACCTTGGCAAATGCTCTGTATCTTAGTCAGAGTTCTGGTTAAGAGACGGGCAACTGGGGGGATTCTTCGATATATCAGTAGTAAACTTAGAGTTTACAACTAAATATCTGGAATTTTTGTATTGCTAGATTATTCAAGGCTGCGCTCCGGCGTGGTCTTTTTATTTTTCACAATCAACTTAAATCACAGGGCTACATATAACAGCTCATTAATACCTATTGGTCGTGATGGGGGGGAATATGAAGACGAAGGGCAATCCTGATTTGTAGATCGGAATACTACAAGGTTTTAAAGACATCCTAAACCAAGCTCACAAAACGGGTAAATAATGGTGATGAGAGTACATCACCTTTATTTCTCGATTACTTTTGTTCCGTAGAATTCATAAGAGTATAATAGGGTTCAACAGGGAATTGGCCGTAGCTATCATTTAATAATTGCTGTTGGCTTGCTTGTTTGATGAGTTTACTTAATTCATCAAGTCTTTGCTGTAGTAGTTTTTTAATCTCATTTTCATTATCTAAAATTATCTGCAAAATGTTGGTCATTTTTTGCTGTAACGAAAGAGAAACAGTCGATGATATTGAAGAGTGGCTGATCACTTCTACTGCTTTGAGGTAGGTGATTTCCATATCAACAAGTTCATCCCATTTTTCATTTTTAGCTAAATTAAGCATTTGCTCACTTAAACTTAGGATCCGTTGGTAAGCTGACAAAAGATCCATTTCATTATCCATTAAACAATATCCTGACTGGCGTTGTAATGAGGGCCAATTTGCCGCCAAGCGTCTGAAATCTCGGTGAGTAACTTTATTACTTCGGTAATGGCTGGCTCATCATTGCGTAAATTAGCGTGGAGTAAACGTTGGGTCATATAGTCGTAAAGGGAAGCGAGATTGTGTGCCAGCTCTCCACCTTTTTCATTATCTAACCCCTGTTTGAGGCCATTATCGATGATATTGATCGCTTTGGAAATAGCTGCGCCTTTTTCTGCGATATTACCTTGTTCCATCAGAATAATTGCTCGGCGTAGGGCGCTAAGCGCCCCGTTGAACAAAATCTGAATCAACTGATAGGGGGAGGCGTTCATAATTTCGCTCTCCACATCTATCTGGGCATATAATTGACTTGCCGAACGTTGATACATAATTTCCTTTAATTATCTTATTGTCTGTAGCTGTGATAGGAAGTTACCGGTTTTTCCCAAGGAAGAGACCATTTTATCCAGTTGTGAAAATTGGCGTTTATAACGTTCAATTGTTGCGTTAATAGTGTCTTTCGTTCTGTCTACTTGTTTCTCAAGGGTTTTTAGATGCTTGTTAATGCCATTAGTCGCGGTAACTAAGGTACCTTCATGGCTATCCAGAGCATCTTTTAATAGCTTATGTGTCTGGGTGGCAAAACCCGTTTCTTTACCGTCACCCATAAAGAATGCTTTCACATTAGCCGGTTTTTCTTTTAGATTTTTTTCCAGTTTTTCGTTATCAATTTCCAGCTTGCCGTCAAACTTTTGTTTAATGCCCAGTTTATTCAGGGTTGGAATATCATTGACCTTTTGAGAGCTGAAAATTTGGCTTCTTAGCTGGTTCTGTATTCCGCGTAATGTGCTGTCACCTAATAAAGCGCCATTATCTTTCGACGGTTCTTCACCCTGTTTTACTGGCTTATATTTGGTCAGCGAATCAAACGTTGTTTGCAACTCATTATAAGCATCAACCCAGTTTTTAATCGCCTCTTTCATCGGCTCAATATCACGGGATATGACCAGTATTTCTGGATTATGTTCCTCAGGCTTGTCCTTATCATGGGTTGTTTTTTTCAGATCTAGTTTAACGCCTTCGGGTGCATCGGTAATATGGTTTGTTTGACGCTCAATTTCGATGTTGTTAACTTTCAAGAGTGCATTTTTAGCTTTGACTGTTTCAGTTAGTTTACTTGTTGCACCCGGCGTATAGTCTAAAAATTGGCTAAGTTTGTTATCACCTTCAACTTTGATGGTCATCACGGATTCAGTGCCAGCTTTTTTAGCCGTCAGCACTAAATAGTTTTCGCCATCTTTGGCCTTAAGAATACTGGCGCTGACATTACCTTCCTGTTTATTAATTGCATCCTTGATCTCAATAATGGATGTTTGTCTGTCTGTCAGCTCGATTTTCATCGGCTTTTTTTCGCCAGGTTGAGTAATGGTGATTGTCCGGGTTTTACCTTCACCCAAAGATTCGCCCATATACTCTTTGATATTACTGACTTTTTCTGCCTGTAATGATTGTGCCTGCGCCAACTGCGTAACTTCAATACTGTAGTTACCTGGGCTGGCTTTAGAATCAGTACTGGCAGTGAATGCGTCATGTTTTTCGCTGGCAGTGGTTGTATTAAGTTTATCGAACTTTTTCAGGGATTCAGACGCGGTTTCCAGCTTTTCCAAACTGCTTTTTAATGTGCCAAAAGCCGTTAGCTTACCTTTATAACTGGTTTGCTGTTCTGTCAGAGGGACTAAACGCTTTTGTTCTGCTGCCTGAAGTTTATCCAATATAGAACCAAGATCCATCCCCGACCCGGCGCCTAATGAAGAAATGCTAGCCATTTATTGACTCCTTTATTAGTAAAGCTTTATTGAACCGGTTATCGGTAAGTTTTTAGAAAAGTTTACTAATAAAAATAATTTTTCTATGGTAAGAATAGTCGTGAAGAACCGACGCTGTTTGGCTTATCAGGGCAAAGTGATAAAAAAGAAAAAGTTTTTTCAAGAAAAATTAAAGGTTCTTTGAGGGGCGCCGATAAAACTGTTGGCGGTGGTGAACACCGTGGGTAAAACCCAAACTTATATATCGACTTGATTTTAAAAAGGAACTCTAATTATGGCACAAGTCATCAACACCAACAGCCTGTCCCTGCTGACTCAGAATAACCTGACCAAATCCCAGGGTACTTTGGGTAACGCTATCGAGCGTCTGTCTTCTGGTCTGCGTATCAACAGTGCCAAGGATGACGCGGCTGGTCAAGCGATCGCTAACCGTTTCACTTCAAATGTTAGAGGTTTGACTCAGGCAGCACGTAACGCTAATGACGGTATCTCTATTGCACAGACTACTGAAGGTGCTCTGAACGAAATTAACACCAACTTACAGCGTATTCGTGAACTGGCTGTTCAGGCGAAAAATGAAACCAACTCTGCGAGTGATACCAAATCTATCCAGGAAGAAGTTACTGAGCGTTTAAAGGAAATTGATCGTATTTCTAAACAGACTCAATTTAACGGTGTTCATGTTCTAAGTGAAAAGAACGAAATGACCATTCAGGTTGGTGCTAACGATAACGAAGTTATCAAAATTAATCTGGAAGAAATTAACAGCAAAATTCTGAAAGTGGATACATTCACTGTTTCTGCGGCAGTTCCACACGGCGAAGCAGTTGCACAGGTTGACGATGGTAAAGGTGGTGCGAAGAAAAATATCGATTACACTGCTGATACTAAAGTTAAAGACCTGAAAAGTGTAGAAGTTTATAAAGCTGTTAAGGGTGATGGTTCAGTTGATCCTGACAACTATGTTGTCAAAGGTACTGACGCTACAGATGGTAAAGTAAAATATTTCAAAGCTCAGATTGATAAGACCAATGGTAAATTAACCGCAGGTGATGAAGTCACAGCTAAAGCATCAGAAAAGCCTCTGGAAACTTTGGACAATGCTCTGGCAAAAGTTGACAGCCTGCGCAGTTCTCTGGGGGCTATTCAGAACCGTCTGGAATCTACCGTTAACAACCTGAACAACACCGTTAACAACCTGAGCGCTGCTCGTAGCCGTATCGAAGATGCTGACTATGCGACTGAAGTATCTAACATGAGCCGTGGTCAAATTCTGCAACAGGCAGGTACTGCGGTTCTGGCTCAGGCTAACCAAATTCCTAATAACGTATTGTCTCTGCTGCGTTAATTGCTCAGCTAGGGCAATATGTGAACCTGATTCACATAAAAATCCAAATAAATCAAGGATCGGCTCGCCGGTCCTTCTTTTTTAGGAGTTTATCAGGAACAGCCTAAAATTTGTGATACTATTAGGCAGACAATAAATTTCGCATAGGTGAAAAAGAAGCGTTTTTACTACATTGTTCAAACGATTGCCCTTGTTAGGGGATTGGATAATGAGGGTTAGTCTCTTTTTCCAAAGGTGTCTGTTGTTGTGAGCGATTTGTATACCGCCGAAGGCGTGATGGACAAAAACAGCCTCTGGAAGCGCTACGTACCATTAGTTCGCCATGAAGCGTTAAGGCTACAAGTTAGGTTACCCGCGTGTGTGGAGCTGGATGATCTACTTCAGGCCGGGGGAATCGGCTTACTAAATGCGGTGGAACGTTTTGATTCCTTACAGGGAACCGCGTTTACCACTTATGCGGTACAACGCATCAGAGGTGCAATGTTGGATGAGTTAAGGAGCCGCGATTGGGCTCCGCGTAGCGTGCGCCGTAATGCGCGCGAAGTGACGCAAATCATCCGAAAACTTGAGCAAGACTTAGGCCGTCCAGCCAGTGAGCAGGAAGTTGCTAAAGAATTAAAGATTGATCTGGTAGAATATCGGCAGATACTATTAGATACGAATAACAGTCAGTTGTTTTCGTATGACGAATGGCATGAAATGCATGGTGAAAGTTGTGAACCTGTCATTGAAGAAGGGCATGAAACCAATCCATTACAACAATTGCTGGAGAGTGATGTTCGTCAACGGGTAATTGAGGCTATCGATTCGTTACCTGAACGAGAAAAAATGGTTCTGACGTTGTATTATCAGGAAGAACTTAATCTGAAAGAGATTGGCGCAGTACTTGAAGTCGGGGAGTCCCGTATAAGTCAGCTACATAGCCAAGCGATTAAACGCTTGCGGGCACGCTTAAATCCGGAAAAGTAACTTTTTTGCTTATTTGTTTTTTGTTTAAGACTACACACAGGGCTTATCTCTTATGTCTGTTACAACACAAAAGAAACGGCCGCTCAGCCGTTACATTAAAGACTACAAGCATAGTCAAACTCATTGCTTGCATTGTCACAAAGCTCTTGACCGTATCTCTTTGGTTTTTAATGGCCAAGTGATCAACAAAGAGTCCATCTCCGAGATGACGGAGTTGATTGATGACAAGACTTGGGATGAGCTGCAAGATAAATTTGTCGCGTTATGTCGTTTTTGCAGTGAGATTTATTGCAATAGCGAGACAGATTATTTTGACATCATGTCGTTCAAACAGTACCTGTTTGAACAGACTGAAATGAGTCATAGTACTGTTCGTGAGTATGTGGTTCGTTTACGACGTTTGGATGAATTGCTCACTTCAAGCAATTACCCTGTAAAAGAGTTCACAACAGAGAAAATTCAGGAAAAACTGAGTGAAAAGCTGTCACAGTCGGCATTCAGTAACTACAACATTGCTTTGCGCAAGTATGAACAGTATTTGAGCTGGCAACAGGGCGGTCACTAAGCTGGAAATATAAACAGCAAAGAGATGATTAATTTGGGGGGAACACATGTTTGATGTGTTCCCTTTGGACCGTGGACAAACCACGTTAAAAATAACGAGGTTCGTTTCTTTCATTATGAATAATAATGCAACTCATTTTCTTCATTAATCCGGTTTAATCGCCCATCAGGGTGTGTAGAAGAATTTATACGTTGGGCAAATTACCTATTTGTTACGGGATTTTTTCTATTATTTCATTTGCTTAAAATTACAGAAGTGATGTGGGAAGTTTTTTAAATATCACAATAGGCGCCAATTTATTTTACCTTATTATTTTTTTTAGCCATCTCAACATTAATTTTCCCAATATCATTCGAAATCTTATTGATTTTTGTGTTCGGCAATATATTGTATACCCTATAGATTTCAAGATGCATCGCGACGGCAAGGGAGCGAGTCCCCGGGAGCATAGATAACGATGTGACCGGGGTGAGTGAGTGCCGCCAACAAAGAGGCAACTTGAAAGATGACGGGTATATATGGCTAAAGGAATATCTGAAACAGTAATGAACCGTGGGCAAACAACCAGTGATTAAGCTAAGACTCTTGGGGAATACATTTTTGATGTATTCCCCTTAGCTACAGCCGAAATTAACCGATAGTCATCAAACTGGCATTACCCCCCGCCGCTGCGGTATTAATGCTCAATGAGCGTTCATGTAGCAAACGTTCTAACAGCAGATTAGTTTCTCCACGGGCAAAACCTTGTACGGAAATGATAACGCCTTTACGTTGAGCGACTTGTTCGCAAACTTGACGCAGTTGATCAGAGTCGCCGTGGTAAATAACCGCTTCGAATGCCGTATCTTCACTCTGCCAGTCCTGAACCAAATTGATTGATTTACGGACGCTATCTGGCAATTGACGAAACAGTTTCTGATGTAGTTCATCATTTTGCCATAGCAATTGACAGCCTACAGACAGTGTTGCTGCCAGTTGAATGAATGTATCTTGTTGATTATCCGCCAGACACAGCACCTGACCACGAGGTAACAGGGTGTAAGTGTTGCGTTCGCCCGTCGGCCCAGGCAACAGGCGGGTGGTGCCACCTTGTGCCAGCAATTTATATTGTTGAACTAACTGATTTAGCTCTTCGTTGTGCTGATTGGCTGCCCATTCTGTTAATGCATCAAAGGGAGCCATTAGCGCTGAACGGGCATTGGCATCCAATGGATATTCAGCATCTTGACGTTCCAACGTTTGGTTGATCGCATTTTGAGGACGGCAAGAGAGTAGACGGTACAAATAGAGTGGGCCGCCTGCTTTCGGTCCGGTACCAGACAAGCCTTCACCACCGAATGGCTGTACGCCAACAACAGCGCCTACCATGTTGCGGTTAACATACAGATTACCGACTTTCGCTTTAGCGGTAACTTGTGCAATCGTTTCGTCAATACGAGTATGGACACCCAGAGTCAGGCCATAGTTGGAACTATTAATTTGATCCAGCAATTTATCCAGTTCATTACGTTTAAAACGGACAACATGCAGAACCGGCCCGAAAATCTCCTGCTTCAATTCATCAAAGCTTTCTAGTTCAATTAGTGTCGGTTTAACAAAGGTGCCTTGATCCCACTCTTGATTGTCAACCACATTATCTTGTGCTGCCTGATAAATCGTGCGCCCTTTGGTACGCATTGCTTGAATATGACGATCAATGCCGGCTTTGGCTTCCGCATCAATGACCGGGCCGATATCGGTAGACAGGCGCTCAGGATTACCCATCCGGCATTCAGACATGGCGCCTTTCAGCATAGCAATGGTGCGTTCTGCTACATCATCTTGAATACAGAGGATACGCAAGGCAGAGCAACGTTGACCGGCACTGTCAAAAGCAGAGGCGACCACATCAGTAACAACTTGTTCTGTCAGTGCGGAAGAGTCGACAATCATGGCGTTCAGACCACCAGTTTCGGCAACCAGAGGGGTTGGGCGCCCTTGTGCATCAAGCCGTCCGGCAATATTACGTTGTAATAGGCCGGCCACTTCAGTGGAGCCAGTAAACATCACGCCTCGTACTCTCTCATCACCCACCAGAAGAGAACCAATGGTTTCACCTCGGCCGGGTAATAATTGCAATGCGTCGTGGGGAATACCTGCTTGATGCAGTATTTTGACCGCTGTTGCCGCAATTAATGGGGTCTGTTCCGCAGGTTTTGCTAATACGCTGTTACCGGCAGCCAATGCAGCCGCTATCTGTCCGGTAAAAATGGCTAATGGGAAGTTCCACGGGCTGATACAGACAACCGGCCCCAGTGGGCGATGCGTATCATTAGCGAAATCATGGCGAATCTGTCCCGCATAGTAGTAGAGAAAATCGACCGCCTCGCGTACCTCAGCAATCGCATTATTAAAGGTTTTGCCAGCTTCCCGCACTAAAATACCTAATAACGGTTGCATCTGGTTTTCCATCAATTCCGCCGCACGAACTAAAATGGCTGCCCGTTCTGATGGTGGCGTGGCAAACCAGATTGCGCCGGCTTCTGTTGCAACATTCAGCGCATGACCGACTTCCTGTTCAGTTGTTTCACGAACATGACCGACAATATCCGAAGGTGTCGCCGGGTTAATAACCGGTTTAGCGGCTGGTAACTCACCTTGATGGTGATAATTGCCGCCCAGTAGTGGCTCGCTATACTGCTCTTCGGTAGCAGAACTTAATAGCGCACTGGAAAGAGATGCCAGACGATGTTCGTTGGCAAGATCTAGACCGGCTGAGTTTGCGCGATCTTTGCCATATAAATTATGAGGCAGAGGAATTTTCGGATGTGGAAGACCGATTTGACCTTCGGTTTCGGCCAGTTTCTGAACCTTTTTCACCGGATCGGCAACCAGTTCATCCAGTGGTAATGTGGTATCGGCGATACGGTTGACGAAAGAGGTGTTAGCGCCATTTTCCAGCAGACGGCGGACCAGATAAGCTAGCAGTGTTTCGTGAGTGCCTACTGGCGCATAAATACGGCATGGGCGGTTTAATTTACCATCAGCGATTTTCCCGACCACTTGTTCATACAATGGTTCTCCCATGCCATGCAGACACTGAAATTCATATTGACCGGGATAATAGTTTTGGCCCGCCATATGATAAACAGCAGCTAAAGTATGGGCGTTATGAGTAGCGAACTGAGGATAAACCAGATTAGGTACTGACAACAGTTTGCGGGCGCAAGCCAGATAAGAAACGTCAGTATAAACTTTGCGGGTGTAAACTGGATAACCTTCCAGCCCGTCGATTTGAGCACGTTTAATTTCACTATCCCAGTAAGCGCCTTTTACCAGTCGCACCATCAGCCGACGGCTGCTGCGCTGTGCTAAGTCAATAACTGTATCGATAACAAAGGGGCAGCGCTTCTGATAAGCCTGAATGACGAAACCAATGCCATTCCAGCCAGCCAGTTGCGGTTCAAAACAGAGCTTTTCTAACAGATCGAGAGAAATTTCCAGGCGATCTGCTTCTTCGGCATCAATATTGATACCAATATCATATTGGCGAGCTTGTAATGTCAGAGAAAGCAGGCGTGGATATAGCTCATTGATGACGCGTTCATATTGAGCACGGCTATAACGCGGGTGCAGGGCAGAAAGCTTAATGGAAATTCCAGGCCCTTCATAAATGCCGCGGCCATTAGATGCTTTCCCGATAGCATGAATGGCTTGTTGATAGGAAACCATATAATTCTGAGCATCTTCCTCAGTTAAAGCGGCTTCACCTAGCATGTCGTAGGAGTAACGGAACCCTTTTTCTTCCAGCTTACGTGCACTTGCCAGCGCTTGGGCGATGGTTTCTCCGGTCACAAACTGTTCACCCATCAGGCGCATTGCCATATCTACGCCTTTACGCACTAATGGTTCGCCGCTCTTACTGATAATGCGATTCAGTGAATTGGAGAGTTTGGCTTCGTTGTGGGTAGAAACCAGTTTGCCGGTAAACAGTAGCCCCCAGGTTGCTGCATTGACAAACATGGACGAACTTTGGCCTAGGTGAGAATGCCAGTTGCCGTTACTGATTTTGTCGCGGATCAGCGCGTCGCGAGTGGCTTTATCAGGAATACGGAGCAGGGCTTCCGCAAGACACATTAGCGCAACGCCTTCCTGAGATGAAAGCGAGAATTCCTGCAATAACCCTTGAACCAGACCTGAACGACCCATGCTGTTTTTCTGGTTACGCAATTTTTCTGCAATGCTGTAAGCCAGCTTATGAGTCGCTTGTGCCTGATCTTCTGGCAATTGCGCCTGTTGTAGCAGCATGGGAACGGCCTGTGTTTCTGGCAGGCGATAGGCAGCAGTAATTGCGGAACGTTTTACTGATTGAGGCAGGATATGTTCTGCGAAGTCGAGGAAAGGTTGATGAGACGAATCTGTTACCGTTTCTTCTGCGATTATCTTCTCTTCTTTAACATCCTGACTAGCAGAGAGTTCAGCGATCTGTTCATCGTTTTCAAGACGTTCAAGATAATTAAAAATAGCTTGTTTAATTAGCCAATGTGGAGTGCGGTCAATCCGTTGTGCCGCAGCTTTAATGCGATCGCGCGTTGCTTCATCAAGCTTCACGCCCATTGTTGTACTACCCATCCTTGCTCCTTAATAGGTAAGGTTTATCTAAAATTGCATGATAATATCTGACATGTTGCAACTTTGTGCAACCTTATGAGAATCGCTTGTTTTATTTTTGTGAAATTAATCTAGTTATTATAATTAGGTGGATATATTTATTTTTGTGACTTTATTTGATTGATATATATTGGTTTAACATTTTGTGGCTAATGTAGGCGTATAACCCTAAAATGGTTAAAAAGTATAATTTTTAAATCAAATAAATGTGATTCAGTAAACGTTTTTTGTAAAAAATGGCGTTAATTAGTTGTTAAATTACCTGATGCTAATCTAGGATTCACTGTAACTTTCTAATTGGTTACAAAAATAATTATTTCAATTTAGAATTATGGTCCATCTTTAGGTGCAATCAGGTGCAACGTTCCTGAACCTGACAGGGAAAACTCTGTGTACCCGGGAGAACTGCGGATTTGCAAAACACAGATAACACTATGGAGAACTTGCATGACAGTAAATACACCAATGCTAATCACCTTTATTGTCTACATTACTGGAATGTTGTTGATAGGTTTTTTGGCTTATCGTTCAACCAAAAATTTTGATGACTATATCTTGGGAGGAAGGAGATTAGGTAGTGTGGTAACGGCTTTGTCTGCCGGTGCTTCGGATATGAGTGGTTGGTTATTAATGGGCTTACCTGGCGTAGTCTATTTTGCGGGGATTTCAGAAAGCTGGATAGCCATTGGTCTTGCTTTAGGTGCTTACCTGAACTGGAAATTGGTGGCAGGCAGGCTACGTATCCAGACGGAAGTCAATAATAATGCGCTAACATTGCCGGATTATTTCACCGGTCGTTTTGAGGATAGTAGCAAAATTCTACGTATTATTTCTGCACTGGTTATTCTGATCTTCTTCACCATCTATTGTGCTTCTGGCGTGGTTGCCGGAGGATTGTTATTTGAAAGTACGTTTGGTATCAGTTATCAGAAGGCCATGTGGCTCGGTGCCGCAGCAACAATTGCCTATACTTTCCTTGGCGGCTTCTTGGCGGTCAGTTGGACTGATACGGTTCAGGCCTCATTAATGATCTTTGCGCTTATCTTGACGCCGGTCATCGTTATTTTCTCTGTGGGTGGCATTGATACCTCTCTGGCTCTGATAGCAGCAAAAAGCCCGGCTTATATGGATATGTTTAAAGGGTTGAACTTTATTGCCATTATCTCGCTGTTGGGTTGGGGGTTAGGTTATTTTGGTCAGCCACATATTCTGGCGCGTTTTATGGCGGCAGACTCCCATCACACTATCCGCAAGGCTCGTCGTATCAGTATGACTTGGATGGTGTTATGTTTGGCAGGCACTATTGCTGTCGGTTTCTTTGGTATTGCTTATTTTGAAATGCATCCTGAACTGTCTGGCCCGGTCACAGCCAACCGTGAGCGTATCTTTATGGAATTGGCGGTTATTCTGTTTAATCCGTGGATAGCGGGCATTTTACTCTCTGCTATTCTGGCCGCGGTGATGAGTACCTTAAGCTGTCAGTTGCTGGTGTGTGCAAGTGCTTTGACGGAAGATCTTTACAAACCCTTTATCCGTAAATCTGCCAGCCAGAAAGAGTTAGTGTGGGTGGGGCGTTTCATGGTGTTGCTGGTGGCGGTCATCGCAATGGTGATAGCAACCAACCCGGACAATAAAGTACTGGCTCTGGTCAGTAATGCATGGGCTGGATTTGGTGCTGCGTTCGGCCCGGTCGTACTGATTTCTGTTATCTGGAAACGTATGACACGTAATGGCGCATTAGTGGGGATGTTGGTAGGGGCCGTCACGGTATTGGTGTGGATGAAATACCAGTGGTTTGCATTGTATGAGATTATTCCTGGCTTTATCTTAGCTTCTATTGCGATCGTGATTGTGAGTCTGTTGGGCAAAGCACCGAGTAGCACAGCGCAACAGCGTTTTATTGATGCTGAGGCGCAATATAAGACTAAATGAGTTGAAATAAAGTAAATTGAAATAAAGGTAAAAAAGCGTGAAGGCGAAACGCCTTCACCACACTGCCGACAAACCTCGTTTAAAATAGCTAGGTTTGTTTTTTTCATCATGAAAAATTATTGGATACCAGTGACCTTGAGTCATTCATTAAGAGAATTATCGGCGATCAATGTCGTCATATCTTCACCTCGGGATATTCAGTAGTAAGCAGAGATAAATAATCTTGATAAAACACATCATATAATGTGGCCGTTTCGGGGGTTGGAACGGTGCGGGTTTCTTCATCAAGATGAACAAAATATTGGCAAAGGTGGGCGAGCTGCGCTTGTTTATCTTTCTCTTCTGCCAAGGAATCACACCACATAGCTTGAATAGCCGCACCCAGTGCGGCAGCTTCTTGGTTAGTGACACAAATAACAGGCGTATTCATGACATCAGCCACAATTTGCCGCCATTTTTTACTGCGAGCGCCGCCGCCGGTCAAACGGATCTCATTAATTTCAATCCCTTGCTTGCGAAATAATTCAATACCAAAACGTAGCCCGTAGG
>NZ_JAJAFY010000053.1:0-32727 GCF_025384885.1 Photorhabdus kleinii | reverse complement strand
CTCCCGGGGATTCGCTCCCTTGCCGTCGCGATGCATCTTGAAATCCATAGGGTATAGCAGGGAATAGGTTGTTTTTAGTCACGCTATACCGTTTAAAAAGCGGGCATTAATGGGATACCCATTTTTTAATCCTTAGCTGATTAATCACCGGTAAAAGGGAAATGTCAGTAAAAAAAGAATAATGTAAAAACATGATAAGCTTGTACAGTGGTTTTCATTCTGATGGGTTGCCTATTTTTAATTGTAAACCTGCTATAACGAATGATTTTTATTGCTTAATTGTGGTAAACCTAATGGCTTTTACATTTTCTTAACCGTATTTAATATCCTTATTTTCATTAAATCATTAAACTGATATTTAGGTTTTCTCGTTTCTTCCTTTTCTGTATTTGATTTTTTAGGTTTAAAACCAGTGAGGGTAGCAGATCAGCTAGCGGTATTAGGATTAACGCTAATTTCTTTAATCATTTTTAATGCGGCTAAACATTTTTGCTTTTTGGGGTTAATTTAAATACCTCTCGGTTTTCTACAATTATAACCTCTGATTTTTTGTAAACTTGTTGCAGTCAGGTAAAATCTTTTATTTAAGAAAATGGGTTTAATGCGGTTAATACTGTTAAATGTTTTGATATGATATATTCTTGTTATTGGGTTAGCATTATCGTTTTGTCACCTTATTTATTTAATTAATTTAAAACCTGTTTTTTCTGATGCTTTCTCCTCTAATGTCAGTATGGTATCGGATTTTTTACCCGTTTTAAAAAAATCCTTAATCACTGCTTTTTACTTTTGATGATTAAAGTTTTTACCTGTTTTTTCGTGGTATGCCTGGCCTCTTTTCCAGCTTTTAAAACCATACTGACAGACAAAAAACGGCTTTTCTTAATACCTGTATTTATCATTGGTGAAAACTAGCGGTGATATACCCGTTATCTTTCAAGTTGCTTCTTTGTTGGTTACACTCGTTCACCCCGGTCACATAGTTAACTATGTGACCGGTTTACTCCCTTGCCGTCGCGATGCATCTTGAAATCTATAGGGTATAGCAGGGAATAGGTTGTTTTTAGTCACGCTATACCGTTTAAAAAGCTGGCATCAATGGGGTACCCATTTTTTAATCTTTAGCTGATTAATCACCGGTAAAAGGGAAATATCAGTAAAAAAATAATAATCTAAAAACATGATAAGCTTGTACAGTGGTTTTCATTCTGATGGGTTGCTTATTTTTAATTGTAAACCTGCTATAACGAATGATTTTTATTGCTTAATTGTGGTAAACCTAATGGCTTTTACATTTTCTTAACCGTATTTAATATCCTTATTTTCATTAAATCATTAAACTGATATTTAGGTTTTCTCGTTTCTCCCTTTTCTGTATTTGATTTTTTAGGTTTAAAACCAGTGAGGGTAGCAGATCAGCTAGCGGTATTAGGATTAACGCTAATTTCTTTAATCATTTTTAATGCGGCTAAACATTTTTGCTTTTTGGGGTTAATTTAAATGCCTCTCGGTTTTCTACAATTATAGCCTCTGATTTTTTGTAAATTTGTTGCAGTCAGGTAAAATCTTTTATTTAAGAAAATATTTAAGAAAATGGGTTTAATGCGGTTAATACTGTTAAATGTTTTGATATGATATATTCTTGTTATTGGGTTAACACTATCATTTTGTCACCTTATTTAATTAATTTAAAACCTATTTTTTCTGATGATTTCTCCTCTAATGTCAGTATGGTATCGGATTTTTTACCCGTTTTAAAAAAATCCTTAATCACTGCTTTTTACTTTTGATGATTAAAGTTTTTACCTGTTTTTTCGTGGTATGCCTAGCCTCTTTTCTAGCTTTTAAAACCATACTGACAGACAAAAAACGGCTTTTCTTAATACCTGTATTTATCATTGGTGAAAACTCAGCAATATGAAGGATGGTTTATGGATTAAAACCATCCTTTAAACTGGACAGGATAATGCCTTCGGAGGGGAAATAGGCATTACGGCATTTAGCCTCTGTCCATTCCCGCTTTTTTACGACATTTATCTACATCTTTCAGCAATTGGTTGACATGATCATCACCAAACAGGGTTTCCAGAGAGGTATTCAATTTACGTCGCCAGTTAGGATATTCCATTACCGTACCTGGAATATTAACCGGTTTATCCATATCCAGCCAATCTTCGGGTTGCAGGCCCAGTAGTGCGCAGGCGCTGTGGGCAATATAACGATGTAGCCCTTGGTTTATTATCGGTGACATGTCTATCTCTTTTGCCATGTGACCGATATGTTCCGGGATACAGCCGTAGCGATGTAAGCCTTCTAATAACCCTTGTTTGCTAGCTTGACGGTCAGTATGTAACCCTTGAAGCAGGTCTTTATCAGGGTATAGTTTGAGTGATTCCCCAAGTGTCAAATCGTTGCTTTGCCAAAATCCACGTAAGGTCGGTAAATCATGGGTGGTGATGGTTGCCATTGCTTGTATCGGGTAATCCTCAGGTGCGCGGTATTCTCCATTGCCATGACGCTCAAAGTAGAGCACTTTATAAGAATAGACACCGCTGTCGCGCAGTTTGCCTACAATCTCTTCCGGTACAATCCCCAAATCTTCACCAATAACCAGACAGCGATGGCGTTGACTCTCTAGTGCCAGAATTGCCATCAGATCATCAACTGGGTAGTGTACATATGCTCCTTTGTCGGCTGTTTCACCGTAGGGAATCCACCAAAGTCTGAGCATCGACATCACGTGATCAATGCGTAGCGCACCGCAATAGGTCATATTAGTGCGCAGCAGCTGAATGAACGGTTGGTAAGCCTGGGCTTGCAAAACATGAGGATTCATTGGTGGTAAGCCCCAGTTTTGACCCAATGGTCCAAGAGCATCTGGTGGTGCTCCCACTGATGCTTTAGTGCAATAGACAACCCGGTTGCACCAGGTTTCCGATCCGCCTTCGGCTACGCCAACGGCCAAATCACGGTAAAGCCCAATCGGCATGCCACTTGTTTGGCTTTGGGTAAAGCAGTCTGCAAGTTGCGTATCAGCCAGCCATTGTAGCCAGAGGAAAAATTCCACTTCCTGCGGGTGAGATTGGCAAAATGTTTGTACGGCTTCACCGTGCGGATCGCGGTACTTTTCCGGCCATACCGGCCAGCCCCAACAGGAGCTATCTTTAGCGTATAACTGGCAGTGCAGAGCGTCATAGGCGGCTTGATAGTAGAGACATTCACCACCCTGAATGACAAATCGGCGGAAAGCGGTTTGTTGGGAATCATGTTCTGGGCGCGTACTGAATTGTTGATGTGCCAGACGTAGTGCTGCTATTTTCAACGCCATCACTGTGGTGTAATCCACCCATTTAGTGCTGCGGGAATACTGTAACGTGCGTTGAGTCTCTGGTGCTTGCCACCAACGCTGTGCCTCTTCACTGAGTTTGAAATCTTCAATCTGATTAACGTCAATGTAAATCACATTAAGCCAGTTGCGTGAAGAGGGGCTATAGGGGCTGGCGCTTTCTGGCATGGCTGGATGCAGTGCATGCAATGGATTCAACCCAATGAAGGCGCCTCCGCGTGCTGCTACCTCTTTCAGCATGTGTTTCAGGTCGCCAAAATCGCCGATTCCCCAGTTGTTTTCTGAACGCAGAGTATAGAGTTGCACACAGGCACCCCAAAGTTTTTCCCTCCTTTGCAGGGCATTTGGTTCATAGCAGCGTTTGGGCGCCACGATAATCTGCATGGACCAGCATTGGTTTCCTTGTGTCAAAGTGAGGTGATGGTAGCCCAGAGCAAGCGTATCAGGTAGCACCAGTTTATGGCAGCAATGCCCCTGAAATTCCTCTCCTTGTTCTGTCTGTATCTGCCATTGGTAGTGCTCTTCATCTTTCAGGGTGATAGTGAAGTGCTCGCCTTGAGTAAAAACTTTTACTGTCGGTAAGGGTGAAACCGACGCGTTGGCCGGTTTGTTTTCACTTATCGCATCCAACAAGTAGTGTCGGGTTTCCGTTGGAATCGCTTGTGGTTTGCCATAAGCATTAATATAGCTGGCGACAATGCCAGCCTCGGTCGCTAAATGATCGAGGCTTTTCTCCTCCATGATTTTTCCTTATCTCTCTGCTTGCCAGATGCGTTGTTGATAATCACGGATTGTCCGGTCAGAGCTGAACATGCCCATCCGGGCGGTATTTAGAATGGCACTACGTGTCCAATGTTGAGTATCGCGGTACAAGGAATCAATCCGTTTATGCGCATCACAATAGGAGGCAAAATCAGCTAGCGCCAGATAAGGATCGCCACCTTCAATCAGACTATGTAGCAGCATATCGAATGCTCGCTTATCGCTATAACTGAACTCGCCGCTAGCCAGTGCCTTGAGTATGTTGTCCAGATGCTGATCTTCCTTGAGTAATTTCAGTGGGTCATAGCCAGCAGCTTTTAAGGCTTTCACTTCTTCTACGGTATGCCCGAAGATGAAGATATGGTCATCTCCTACCTGTTCGGCAATTTCAACGTTCGCCCCATCTAATGTTCCGATGGTCAGTGCGCCATTCAGTGCCAGTTTCATGTTGCCGGTACCGGAAGCTTCTTTGCCGGCTGTGGAGATTTGTTCTGAAACATCAGCAGCCGGTATCATTAGCTCCGCGACAGAAACTTTGTAATCGGGGATAAAAGCGATCTTAATGCGATCACGGACGATTGGATCGTTATTAATTTTCTCCGCTGCCTGATTGATGGCAGAGATAATGTTTTTTGCCAAATAGTAGCCGGGCGCGGCTTTTGCGCCAAACAGGAATACACGTGGCACGATATCCAGTTCCGGGTTTTCCTGAATTTGTTTATAGAGCGATAGGATATGCAACAGGTTCAGATGTTGGCGTTTATATTCATGCAAACGTTTAATTTGCACATCAAAAATGGCGTTTGGATCTAGCTTAAGCCCCATCACTTTATTGACATAATTGGATAGCAGGATCTTGTTGCCTTGTTTGATAGCTCGGTACTCTTCGCGGAAAGCGGCGTCATCTGCATAGGGTTCAAGTGTTTTAAGGGCATCAAGATCGTTAATCCATTCGCGATTAAGTGTACGGTCAAGCAATCCTGACAGTGCCGGGTTACACTGTTTGAGCCAACGACGCGGGGTCACGCCATTTGTCACGTTGAGAAACTTATTCGGCCATAGTTGATGGTATTCAGGGAAAAGATCCTTAACGATGAGCTGTGAGTGCAGCGCTGCTACCCCGTTTACGGCAAAGCCCGCGACGACACAAAGATTCGCCATGCGTATCTGATGGTTATAATGTACAGCCAATTTTTCCCATACGGCTTGCTCGCCGGGCCAAGTTTTGTCCACCAACTTTTTAAACCGGTAGTTAATTTCTTTAATGATGCTGTAATGGCGTGGTAGCAGGTGGCTGACTAGATCCTCGTCCCAACATTCCAAACCTTCTGGCATCAGGGTATGGTTGGTATAGGCGAAAGTATGGCTGGTTATCTCCCAAGCCGTTTCCCAACTCATCTGGTGTTTATCCAGCAGAATGCGCATCATTTCAGGGATGGCAATTGTTGGATGGGTATCGTTAAGTTGGATAACTTCATACTTAGGCAGATTTTCCATTTTGCGGCCCGCTAGCTGATGGCGACGCAAAATATCTGCGACGGAGCAGGCACACTGGAAATATTGTTGCATCAGACGCAGGCGTTTGCCTTCCTGATGATTATCATTCGGATAGAGAACTTTTGTCAGTTTAGCGGCTTCAACACCTTGCTGTTCTGCTGCCAGAAACTGCCCGGCGTTGAATTTGTCGAGATCAAATGGCGTAGCATGGGTTGCTTGCCACAGGCGTAATGGTTGAGTAACACCATTGCGATAACCAATGACCGGTAGATCCCAAGCTTCTCCAACCAAGGTAAATTCAGGTGCCCAAGTTTCGCGTCCATCATCGGTTATGACGACTTCGCCACCAAAATTCACCTCAACATCTAACTGAGTGTTGTGGTGGAACCAGGGATAAGATTCTCGTCCCCAATTGTCTGGTTCTTCAATTTGTTGCCCTTGTTCAAAGGATTGGCGGAACAGGCCGTATTGATAATTCAGACCATAGCCAATTGCCGGCTGACCGACGGTTGCCATAGAGTCAAGAAAACAGGCGGCAAGCCGTCCCAATCCACCGTTACCTAAAGCGGGGTCAGTTTCTTGTTCCAGAAGATCACTCAGAATGATATTTTCTTCTGCCAGGTAAGCCTGAACGTCTTCATACCAACCAAGGTTAAGCAGATTGTTTGCGGTTAAACGGCCAATCAGAAACTCCATAGAGATGTAGTTCACATGGCGTTGTTGGTCGGAATGATTGATGACAGGGCATGTGGGCAACAGCTCTGACAGGGCCGCACTAACGGCTTGCCACCACTGATGCTGGGACATTTCCTGTGCCGAACCGAGGCCAAAGCGCTGCCATTGACGTGTCAGCGCAGCCTGAAACTGGGCTTTATCTAATCTGGACTGTTGCATGGAGTCTTCATCCTGTAGCTGAAAAGGAAAGTTTAAGCACTATGCTGAATGCTCTCAGGATCTAAAGCATCATCCTAGAGAGGTATTAGTCAGGGAGGAGTAGAAGGGCGTAGCCAGTAACCCTCTTTCGCATCATTTTTGCACCTAATTGAGTTCATTTTTTTCCAGTGGATCGATAAGGTAATCTGCTAATTGCTTCCACAACTTGTATGTAGAAAATGGAATTTGTTGTTCAAGAATGTGATAGGGTGCGCAACTTAATACTATAGGGGTCGTAAACATATTTGCAAAAGCAATCTATTTCACTAAATTTGGTTGGGCCGATTAATGGCGTCATTACGGACCGTGAAATAAATCATCTATACCCTATGGATTTCAAGATGCATCGCGACGGCAAGGGAGTGAATCCCTGGGAGCATAGCAAACTATGTGACCGGGGTGAGCGAGTGCAGCCAACAAAGAGGCAACTTGAAAGATGACGGGTATAACTAATATCACTCATGGTTCCGGCGCAGGTTTCACTTATTACTTCTTATTGGGCACGGAAATTACGGAAATTAATGCTTATCCCATCAAAACTGAGTCGTCCCGTTCGTCTGAATAATACGGTCTTGCGTAAGCGTTTGTTAATCAGAATGAATGAGTCGTCTAACTATCGTCTTGTGCTAATAACTAGCCCCGCTGGTTACGGTAAAACCACACTGGTCTCTCAGTGGGCTGCCGGGCAGGATAATTTGGGATGGTATTCTTTGGATGAGAGCGATAATCAGCCGGAACGTTTTGCCAGCTATCTTATCGCGGCGTTGCAACAGGCTACGCAGGGACACTGTGTTAAAAGTGAAGTGTTGGCCCAAAAACATCAATATGCCAATTTACCCGCGCTTTTCGCTCAATTATTTATTGAACTTAGTGAGTGGCGGCGGCCCATTTTCCTGGTGATTGATGATTACCATCTGATTGTAAATAATATTATTCATGAGGCTATGCGGTTTTTCCTGCGTCACCAGCCTGAGAATCTGACGTTAACCATCTTATCGCGTAATTTGCCTTCTCTTGGGGTAGCTAATCTGCGTGTGCGTGAGCAATTGCTGGAAATTGACAGTCAGCAACTGGCTTTTGATTATCAAGAAACGCAGCAATTTTTTGATAAGCGGTTAACCACATCCCTTGACGCCGACGATTGTAAGCGCTTATGCAATGAAGTCGCGGGTTGGGCAACGGCGCTTCAGCTTATCGCGCTTTCAGCGCGGCAGTCGTGTGATGCCGCTGAACTGTCGGCTAAACGCTTGTCGGGCATTAACGCCGGCCATCTTTCCGATTATCTGGTGGATGAGGTACTCAATCAGGTGGATAGTTCAACGCGTGAATTTTTGTTGCGCAGTTCTATCTTACGTTCCATGAATGACGGTTTGATTGTTCGTCTAACCGGTGAAGAGAATGGTCAGCAGCGTCTTGAAGAAACTGAACGTCAGGGGCTGTTTATCCAGCGTATGGATGACTCTGGCGAATGGTTTCGCTTTCATCCGCTTTTTGCTTCATTTCTACGTCAACGCTGTCAATGGGAAATGGCGTTGCAATTGCCGGAGTTGCATCGGGCGGCCGCAGAAGGTTGGTTGGCGCAGGGGTATCCGGGCGAGGCGATTCATCATGCCTTGGCGGCGGGTGATACTGCCATGCTACGCGATATTTTGTTGCAGCATGCTTGGTCGCTGTTTAACCACAGTGAGTTATCTCTGTTGGAAGAGTGTATGAATGCGCTGCCTTATGAGCAGCTATTGGAGAGTCCGCGTCTGGTGCTGCTCCAGGCTTGGCTAGCCCAAAGCCAACATCGTTATTCAGAAGTCAATACACTGTTAAACCAAGCGGAACAGGCACTGCAACAGAAACAAATTGCTATAGAGCCGGATCTGCTAGCTGAATTCGATGCGCTACGGGCTCAGGTGGCTATGAACAGCGGCAAGCCGGAGATGGCCGATAAGTTGGCGAAACAGGCTTTGGCCGCACTGCTTCCTCAGAATGAATACAGTCGTATTGTTGCAACTTCTGTGGAAGGTGAAGTATTACATTGTAGAGGTGAGTTGGCTGATGCATTAGCGCGGATGCAACAAACCGAGCAGCTTGCGCGTCGTTTCCATGTTCATCACTATGCGTTGTGGGCGCTGTTGCAGCAAAGTGAGATTTTATTAGCTCAGGGATATTTGCAGACGGCTTATGAAACGCAGAACAAGGCATTTGAATTGATCCGTGAACAGCATTTGGAGCAGTTGCCAATGCATGAATTTTTGTTGCGTATTCGTTCACAGCTTTTGTGGTGTTGGTCTCGTCTTGATGAAGCCGAAGATGTAGCGCGTCGTGGGCTGGAAGTGTTGTCTAACTTCCAACCTCAACAGCAGTTGCAGTGTCTAACCCAGTTGGCTAAATGCTCTTTGACCAGAGGAGATATTGATAATGCCCGCCGTTATCTGGCGCGTTGTGAAAACCTGCTAAATAATGGGCAGTATCATCGAGATTGGCGTACGAATACTGACAAACTGCGAGTCATCATTTGGCAGAATATGGACGACAAAAATGCCGCTATTCGGTGGTTGGCACAGACTGAGCGACCAGAAAGTGTCAGTAATCATTTTAATCAGGGGCAGTGGCGCAATATTGCTCGTGCTCAGATTCTGCTTGGTTTGTATGATGAGGCTGAGTCCATTTTGGATACACTGAATCAACATGCGAGAGAATTGCAGTTAATCAGCGATCTGAATCGTAATTTACTGTTGTATAACTTGCTTTACTGGCATATCGGACGCAAAAGCGAAGCGCAGAATGCACTCATTGAGGCATTGGCTCTGGCTAACCGTACTGGATTTATTAGCCATTTTGTCATTGAAGGTGAGTTGATGGCCCAACAATTACGTCAGCTTATTCAGCTCAATACCTTGTCTGAACTAGAGTTACATCGGGCGCAGCGCATTTTGCGGGATATCAACCGTCAGCATCGCCATAAATTCGCTCATTTTGATGAAAGTTTTGTCACACAGTTGCTAACACATCCTGATGTTCCTGAGCTTATTCGCAATAGTCCGCTTACACAGCGTGAGTGGCAGGTGTTGGGATTAATTTACTCAGGCTACAGTAATGATCAAATTGCCGCAGAATTGGATGTAGCGACGACAACTATTAAGACACATATACGGAATCTGTATCAGAAGCTAGGGATTGCGAATCGCCAGGAGGCGATTCAGCAAGCACAACAACTGATGCAGATGATGGGGTTAGGTGTGTGATTGATATTTTAGGATTCTAGCGAAACTACCCGTCCTTTCAGGTTACGGCTGAGTATGTGTGCCGACAGGATTAGGGTGGTACCGAGTAGCATGACTAACACGAGTGACTGTTTGAGCGAAAATGGCAGCGCCATAGCAATGAGCGAGAGGGTGGAGCCGACAGCCATCTGGACGAATCCTATCAGTGCAGAAGCGACACCGGCTTCGTCAGAATAAGGCTCTAGTGCATAACTGGTCGCCGGTCCCATAACAAATGCCATACCTGTGCAGGCGAAAGAAACCGGCAACATATAGCTTAGCCAGTGCTGGCTGGCGACAGTTGGCAGATGCATGCCAGAAAACAGAGATAGGCTAGCCAGTGCCATTAGAATTGTCCCTAACAGCAGGCAGCAAGGGCGGCCAAGTCGATGGATAATTTTATTGGCGGTTAGGAAAGCGATCATCGTCCAGAGTCCGTTGCCACCAAAAATCAATGAAAATGCTAGCGGTGAAATATGGCCCTCAGTCATTAGCACGGTTGGCGCAAATGACACATAGGTAACCACTATTCCCATAATGCCAGCGTTAACTAGGGCAAAATGTATAAACTGGGCATTGCTAAGAATTTGAAAATATTGCTTTAGTGGTAACCCGCGAACTGGTTTAGTGTTAGCGGGGCGCGTCTCTGGTAGCCAGTTGGCAATGATAAGTAGTGCAATAACCGAGTAGCAAGTCAAAAACCAGAATGGCGCTCTCCAGTTGAACATTTCGGCCAGAATACCGCCAAGTAATGGCGCGAGAGCAGGAACAATATTTAGCGTACCGTTAATAAATCCATAGGCTTTGGCCGCCTCATCACCGTTTAGGCGATCACGCACACCACTAATGCAGACGACACTGGTACAGCAGACAGCACATCCTTGAATAATTCGCGCTGCAATAAAAATTTCGGGAAAAGTAGAAAGCGCTGCGATCACCGAACCGATGATATATAAGGTGATACCCGTTAGGGCTACTGGCCGACGGCCGAATTTATCTACCAGTGGCCCAGCGATTAACTGACCTAGCCCCATAATTAATAAAAACAAAGAAATCGTTGACTGAATAACTTCATTGTTAACTTTAAAATCCTCGGCAATGGCAGGAACCGTAGGCAAGAATACATCGATACCCAAAGGTCCAAAAAGTGCCAAGCTAAGTAGTAGAAGAATATAATTTTGCATGTGTGTTCTTTTAATATTTCAATAATGGTGGTGGTTTTATTGGTGAATAGGCTCAGTGGAATTCATTCTTTAGCGTTACCAAAGAGCTTGGATACACCAGAGATCCTACTAGCGAGTCATTTCAAGCTAGCGATAGGGATGTTCAAGGATCACGCACAGACTGAACCCTTTACTTTTTTTAAAGTCTGAACTTTATACGAGCTATTCACCGGTGTAAACCAACCAGCTTGTGTGGGTATTTTAAATATTCAAATCTTAAATACAAAAAAATGACATCGCGCTGTAGCATCAGCTTATTTTTCACTCGTCATTTTAATGTCAGTCGGAAGTTTGGCTATTCTTAGTATGAAAAACGCACATTGTTTCTGACAAATCAGAAATGATCGAGAATCTTTTATCACATTTCATCATCTGTCAGAAAATAGCTACGCATTAGGTAAGTGCTCTTATCATCTGCGGAAAAGCCGTGAGATGGAAAATTTTGGTACAGTTTTTGTAGGATTTGAACAGAATTTATTATCATTAATCCTATAAATCAGCAGTTCTGCATGCCATTAACCAATCATTCAAAATAATAATATATTTTATACAAAATACTTTAATTTTTTAAATGTATTTTGGTTTTTTGCAGACTTTTTGTTGATATAAACTAATTTTTAGTAAATATTGCCTTATATATTAAAGGCTGGTTTTATTTGTTTTGGTTATGAATAGTTAATTAAGGTAATTAGAATGATGGAAAATGAAAAACGGTTTGAAGATATGCTTTCTCGCTTTGTTGGAAACGGTCCTTATTTGGAAATTGATGGTAAAAAGTATATCGATGCAGCTTCGGGGACATTTAACCTTCCACTTGGGTACACTAATCGCAGAATAACAGAAAAATTAAAACAGCAGATCGACAGATGTACACATTTAAGTTCAGCTTATACCCATGAAATATCACAATATATTTTGGGTAAATTAGTTAAACATACCCCTGAGGGCATTGATAGAATATGGTTACGTGATGTTTCCGGTTCTGGGGCGGTTGAATGTGCAATTCGTATCGCGCAAAAAGCAACAGGACGTTCAGGAGTTATCTCTTTCTTTCTGGCTCATCATGGTCAGTCTTTAGCCACAGCGCAAATTTCAGGTAATGCTTTTAGAATTAAAGACTTCCATGTCAGCATTGATGGTTCTTTAAAAATTCCAACCCCTGCTAGTGTCATGTCAGAACTTGAATCGAATACAGAACCCAATCAATATTTTGACTTAGAACAATTTATTCAATTAGGTTCAAATGACAATATTGCCTGTCTTATCATTGAACCTATTCAAGGAAATGGCGGAAATAACGTTTTCCCTGTCGATTTTTACCGTAAGATCAGAGATATCTGCCATAAACATGACATTATTATTATCGCAGATGAAGTACAGACCGGATTTGGTCGTACCGGGACATTTTTCGCCTCAACCGGTTACGCTAAAGAATTAGAACCCGATATTATTGTTTTCGCTAAGGGCGCTGGTGGCATAGGTATTCCTACCGGTGGTGTGCTGATGCGGAGTTCATTAGATGTATTAGAGTCATTCGAACATTCCAGTACATCAGGCGCTAACCCTCTTTCATTAACGGCGCTTAATGAAATTATCGATATTATCGAAGACGAACAGGTTCTGGAGAATGTGCAGCATAATGAAGCTTATTTACGTGATGGCTTATTAGCATTACAGCATAAATACCCAGAAATTACTGGTGTTAGAGGCGTCGGTTATATGTTTGGCTTTGATACGCCATCACCAGAGTTTGCGGCACAAGCGATTGCAATAGCGAATTCTCATCACTTGATCATCCGGGGTTCTCGTTATGGTAAAGGTCGTGCACTTAAAGTTCGTCCACCGTTAATTTGTACTCAGGAACATTTAAACGAAATTCTGTATAAGCTTGATCTGACTTTTGCTGATATGACGTTAAATATGCTGGATAACAAGGAGGTAGCGTAATGAAAGCACTTAAATTTAATCGGGTGTGGGATGTTCAAATCCAGGATGTTGAACCGTTACGCTGTGTGGAGCCTGATGATGTTGTCGTTGATATTGCGGTGTGTGGCGTTTGTGGTACGGATGTTGGGATTATCACCGGTTCTTATCCTGTTGCTATTCCGGGAACTACTCTGGGCCATGAAACAACGGGTGTTGTTGCTCAAGTAGGAAAGAGTGTCACTCGCTTTAATGTAGGTGACCGTGTTGTCATCAACCCAACTTATTCTTGTGGGCATTGTCGGATGTGCCAGACAGGAAATCCAAATCATTGCGAGAAAAAATTGGGAACCGAAGCGGGAGTTTCCTATGACGGGGCATTTGCTGAGCAATATCTGGCTAAAGAGAGTTCACTGATAAAACTGGATGATCATGTCAGTATGGAAGAGGCATCACTGACTGAGCCACTCAGTTGCACGCTGACCGGGGTCGATAAACTGGGCATCACCCATACTAATATTCGTGCGGCGGTAGCTGGCGCAGGCCCAATGGGGATGCTCTATATTTGGGCTTTGCATGCCAGAGGCGTTAAGGCTTTCATGGTCGAGAAAAACGAAAGTCGTGTTCAATTTGCCAAAGAAAATCTGCCGCCAGAATGTGAGCTATATACTGATTTTGATGAGGCATTAACGCAACAATATGGCGATAAATCAGCGCCTATCGATCTCTGTGTGGATACGACCGGGCAATTAACCGAATACATTTTTGACCATTTGGCGCCTGGCGGAAAATTGTTGAATGTCGCGCTTAAAGATAAGCATGCCAATCTTGATATCTTGAAAATTGCTGATAAGAGCCTTTCCGTGATTGGTTCCATCGATTCTCTGAATAACAGTTTTGAGCGTGCTTATACCATGATCCGTGATGGCGTTATTCCAGCCGGTCGTCTGGTCAGCCAGGTTTTTGATTTTAATGATTACTTGCAGGCTTTTCTCACTGTTGGTTGTGATATTGCTCGCAAAAGCCAAAAACCACTCTTTACTCCGAACTGTAAAGTGCTTATCCGTATTTCCGATCTAAAATAATGGAATGTTTCACATGGATAGATTTAATGTGATTTTTGATATCGATGGGGTCATTGTTGACAGTGAACAACTGCACTTTGATGTTCTTTGTGATTTGGCTCCTGACTACACACAGCATGTACAACCACAGCAACTTATTGGCCTGAGTTTGGAGGGAACATTAGATTACATCGGGGTTCCAGCTCTGCAACAGAAAGGGATCACTGCGCAAATCGTCTCGGTTTACAAAGATAAGCTGTCTAAAAGTTACCTTCGTCCAGGGATTGCCCGGTTGATAGCGACCTTACAACAGCACCGTATCCCTTTTGGCTTTGTTTCTACTGCGCCGCGGGAAGTGTGTTTGGCGAATATTGGATTGCTGGAGTTGAGTGAAAACCCTGCTTTAATCTCTGGTGACGATGTTGCGAGGACGAAACCTTATCCTGATCCCTATCTTGCTATGTTGAAATTGAAGTCTATGGATGTTCATCAGACATTAGTGATTGAAGATACCGATTTGGGAATTACAGCAGCAACGCAGGCAGGTATTCCCTATGTGTATGCCTGGCCTCATGCTTTATCGATTGCGGAACAATATCAACAGGCAACTCGTATTATCGGGACGCTGACCGATATTCCGCAATTTTCTAAAATTAATTTTGTGTAACTTAATGCTCTCCGTTAGTCATAGCGGAGGGCTTTTTATTGATATAGAAGGAACATGAGTTGTCTGATCAAAATATTATCTCTTTGGTAAAACAACCCATTATGGCGACGCGCGCCGCTTTTTTTATTGCTGGCTTTAGTCTTGCAAGTTGGGCTCCTCTCATTCCTTTAGCTAAAGAACGGCTACAACTTGATAATGGCGCTATGGGGCTTCTAATGTTGGCATTCGGCATTGGTTCTTTCATCATGATGCCAATAGCCGGCATGTTAGCTGCACGCTTCGGTTGCCGGAAAATTTTCACTTTATGTGCTTTGATCGTGTTAGTGATGTTGCCAGGGTTAAGTGTATTACCGACACCGTTGACATTAGCTTGCGTTTTATTTGTCTTTGGTGCAGGTATTGGGGCAATGGATGTTGTGGTCAATATCCACGCCGTTATGGTCGAGAAAATGGCTCAGCGGCCAATTATGTCTGGCTTTCACGCGTTATTTAGTTTGGGCGGGATCGCCGGTGCAGGATCGGTGAGCGCATTATTGTCTCTGGGCATATCACCTCTCCAGGTGATGGTAATGGCGGTATTACTGATTATTTTACTGCTATTGCCGGTATGGAGTGGGTTATTGAACGAAGCTGAAGCTGGTAATACGCCATTCTTTGCTGTGCCTCATGGGATCGTGATTTTATTGGGCTTTCTCTGTTTTGTTGCCTATATCATGGAAGGCGCAATGCTGGACTGGAGCGGTATATTATTAACCAGCGTACATAATATCAGTAGTCATCAGGCTGGTATCGGTTATACCCTGTTTGCTATTGCTATGACATCGGGTCGTTTTATGGGTGATAAAATCATTGCCTTTTATGGACACCGACGGGTTTTTATCAGCAGTGCTTTATTGGCTACTTCTGGATTTATCCTTATTTACTCAGCATCAACTGCAATGATGTTAGGGTTCTCTTTCCTGATGATAGGCGCAGGATTATCCAATATAGCGCCAATGCTTTTTACTGCTTCTGGTCAACAGAAAATTATGCCTGATTCACTGGCTGTTGCTGCGGTTTCTACCATGGGATATTCAGGGATTTTGTTGGGACCTGCAATCATAGGTGGATTAGCGCATATTGTGACATTACACGGCGCTTTTGCTTGTATTGCTTTACTCTCTATTTCCTTATTTGCAGGATATAAATTGATTGATTCGAGCGGAAGATAATAGAGGGAGTTCCTATGGGTTTATCACAATATCATTGGCTTAATGAACCATCTGATTGGCAATGTGGAAGCGACTGGCTTAATGTCACTACAGATCATAAAACTGACTTTTGGCAACGAACATGGTATGGCTTTGAACGTCATAATGGTCATGTTTTTGGGCGTTATGTTGAGGATGATTTCACCTTTCAACTCTGTATTGAAGGCTGTTTTGAACATTTATACGATCAGGCAGGAGTCATGCTATTAGTCGATGAGAAACATTGGCTGAAAGGCGGAATTGAATATTCTGATGGTCATGCCTCGATTGGTAGTGTGCTAACACGTGATCATTCTGATTGGTCTATGGGCGTATTTCCTGGTGATTCTAGTAAATTCTGGTTACGTTTGACTCGTGAAGAGGGATATTTAAGACTGCAATATTCCACTGATGGTTTACGGTGGCCATTGTTGAGGTTGTCTCCTTTTTTTGAAGATAAACAACCTGTCTTTGTTGGTGCAATGTGCTGTTCTCCAGAACGGCATGGATTACAGGTGCGGTTTTCTGATTTCCAATTGACGCCGCCAATAAAAAAACCATTGCATGATTTAAGTTAGCCAGAATGGTTTTCGGAGAATTATCTCTATTTAAAACACCCGGAGCAATGTGCTTCGGGTGTTATGTATCAAGGCCCGATGTTTAAACTCTTTCTAGAATAAAACCCGTGAAGTCAGCAGTTGCCTCTTCTGGAAGTTCTATAAATTGGTCTTTCAGCATGTAAATACGTAAAAGCCCTTCTTCATCTGTGTTTAATTCAACTGAACCGGTCGTAAAGTTGAAGCTATTTACAGCAAAGGATTCAGGGCCAAATGTGCGATTTTGTAAACCAAAATAAGCGGGCAAGGCCCTTTGTGGTGTTAGTTGAGTCGATAAGCGTGCTGTACCTGTCAGTCTATATTTAACGTTAGGTTCCAACCCTGTTATAATTTGATCAATGACGCCAGAGCCGGAATAGGTTTGGATGCTAAGAAAATTAGTGCCATTCTCGGATAAGATTTCTATAGTTTCAGGGTGTGGGATTCTCCAGCCATGATATCCTTCATTAAATGAACTATTAACTAGTTCTTTATTAGCGTTTTTTGTATCAGAATAATCTGCGCTATTTAGCATTTTTTTCATATCCATATATGAGTCCTTTTAAATGAATGGCAATTAAATTTAATTTTGCTTAATGATTTTTCCCTGTAAACACTTTATCAATAATGAAAAAATATTCAATCATGTTTTTTGATTGAATATTAATTTTGTGATAATTAATGTAAAAATAAATGAGATGGCTAAATTATTTCGATGGGAATTTATTTTAAAATAATTGAACTATATTTCAATTAAAATATTAATTTATGATTTTATTTTCTCAACCAATATTAAAACACCCGGAGCTTCCTGTTCCGGGTGTGTTTTAATGTCAAACTACTTCGAAGTTAAATATTTAAGCTTTTTCTAAAACAAAACCGGTAAAGTCAGCGGTTTCTCCATCTGGGCGATGGCCAACTTGGTCTTTCAATAAATAAACGCGTAAAAGTCCCTCTTGATCTGTATTTAATTCTACCGAACCCGTTGTAAAATCGGTGCTGTTTACAGCAAAAGAGTTGGGGCCATCGGTGCGACTCTGTAAACCAAAATAAGCTGATGAGGCCCATTCTGCTGATACGCGCGCTGTAGCTGTTAATTTATATTTAGTGTTAGGTTCTAATCCTTCGATAATTTGATCAATGACGCCAGAACCAGTAACGCTTTGGACTCTGATAAAGTGAACGCCATTTTCAGATAAGATTTCTACTGATTCAGGGGCCGGGATTCTCCAGCCGTTATATCCTTCTTCGAATGAGCCGTTAATCAGTTCTTTATGAGAGTTTTTCTTGATATCAGAATAATCTTCGTTATTCAGGATCTCTTGTACGTTCATATATTAGTCCTTTTTAAATAGATAGAAATGAATTTAATTTATTTCAGCGCTTTTTTTTCGGGAGGGCACTTTATCAATAATAGGATAATACTCAATTGTATTTTTTGTTGGTGGTGAGTTGTAATTTGAGTAAATTGGTATAAAAATAAAACAAATGAGGGTAATTTTCAATATATTCAGTATACATGGATTATTATTCTCATTATTTATTGGTATAAATTGGAATTTTATTTTTAAAACAGGAAATCAAGTTATTTATGAAAAATAAACTGTTTAGTTAATGATTATTAGGATATGGGATTTTTTGTTTTATGTAGAGAATTTGTATGTCGATAAGTGATATATTTGTATATTAAAAGTTAAATTTTAACTATGAATAAAATGATTATGCGGAAATAAAATATTTGTGATGAAAATAGATTTTATAATGTTGGTTATATCTATATAGATGAATTTTTATTTTAAATTCAAAATAGATATTTAAAATGACAATTGTTTTCTTATTAATCGTATTTGTCTTTATTACTGTCTGGTATTGGAACCAGACAGTTTGTTATATTAAATCCTATTTTTTGTCGTTATTGTCTGTTAAAAGCTTTTACTTAAAATCAAATTATTTAACAAGAAAGAAAATTAAATTATCGACCTAAATAGCTATCCCAATCTTTCCAGACAGGTTGTAACCCGGCTTTAATTAATACGTCTGCGACCTGATAAACAGAACGGTTATCATGTGGCATAAATTGTTCCAATTCTTCGTGGCTACTATCTGCGTAACCACCGGGTTGGGTTTTCGAACCGGCACTGACATTGTTGATTGCCAATGGTATGACGTGATCGCGGAAGAATGGAGATTCACGAGTAGAAATAGAAAGCTCAACATCTGGCGCAAATAGACGAAAAGCACAAATCAGTTGTACCAGTTCTGCTTCACTCATCAGCGATGCGGGCTCAATGCCTCCAGCACAAGGTCGCAAACGTGGGAATGAAATAGAGTAACGGCTTTGCCAATATGTACGTTGCAGAAAGAATAAATGCTCCGCCACCATATAGCAGTCTGTTCGCCAATGACTAGAAAGGCCAATTAGCGCTCCTAAACCGATTTTATCGATTTTAGCATGACCAAGGCGATCGGGTGTTTCTAATCGCCAGTGAAAATCCCGTTTCTTACCCCGTAGATGATGTAGCAGGTAAGTTGGTTCATGGTAGGTCTCCTGATAAACCATCACACCATCTAACCCCAGGGTTTTCAGTTCAGAATACTCTTCCTGTGTCATAGGCTGAACTTCCATCATTATTGAGCTGAAATATTCGCGGATAAGTGGCAGATAGCGGCGGAAATAATCCATACCGACCTTGCCCTGATGTTCTCCGGTGACTAATAACAGATTGTCGAAGCCCAGCGCTTTAATCGCCTGACATTCGGCAATAATTTCATCTTTATTGAGTGTTTTGCGTTTGATGCGGTTACTCATTGAGAACCCGCAATAGGTGCAATCATTGGCACACAAATTGGAGAGATAAAGCGGTACATAAAAACCAACGGTGTTACCGAAGCGTTGACGAGTCAGTTTTTGTGCCCGTTGTGCCAGTGGTTCGATATAGGATTTCGCTGCCGGAGAGAGCAAGGCCATGAAATCGTCCAGATTTAATTTGTTACTGCTTAATGCCCGTTCAACATCCTGCGCGGTTTTGCTATTAATGCGAAGGGTAATGTCATCCCAGTCCAACTGCTGCCAGCGGTAACTAAAACTACCGCTCATAAGATGATGAATCATCAAAATGCCCCTAGAAAATCGGTCAGTGGACTGGATGCGACAGCATGTTGTTTCGGACTTGCCAGGCCAGCTTGATAGGATAATTCACCCGCTTCAATCGCTATTTTGAAGGCTTGAGCCATTTTTACTGGATTACGTGCAACGGCAATGGCAGTGTTGACTAATACCGCATCCGCACCCAGTTCAATTGCTTCCAATGCATGGCTTGGCGCACCGATGCCGGCATCAATGACCACCGGCACTTGTGCTTGCTCGATAATAATTTGCAGGAAATCTCGGGTGAGCAGCCCTTGATTAGAGCCGATCGGTGCGCCTAAAGGCATGACTGCCGCGCAACCCACTTCTTCCAGACGCTTACACAAAACGGGATCAGCACTGCAATATGGCAGAACGACAAACCCATCTTTGACCAACATTTCAGCGCCTTTGAGTGTTTCAATCGGGTCAGGTAACAAGTATTTCACATCAGGATGAATCTCTAGTTTGATCCAGTTGGTCGCCAGTGCTTCACGGGCCAAACGGGCGGCAAACAGGGCCTCTTCTGCGGTTTTAGCTCCAGAAGTATTTGGCAGCAATTTGACGCCAAGTTTTTGCAATGGTGCCAAAATAGCGTCATTACCGCTTTGCAAATCAATGCGTTTCATTGCCATCGTGACAAGCTGGCTGCCGGAAGCCGCTATAGCCTGAGTCATTAAATTGGCATTGGCGAATTTGCCTGTACCGGTAAATAGGCGGGAATTAAAAGTCGTATCAGCAATTTTTAGCATATCAACCTCCAGCAATAGCCTGAAACAGAAGGATATTGTCTCCATCATTAATTTGATGCGTATTCCACTCTGAACGCGGAATAATGATTTGATTAATAGCCAGTGCCATTCCCGGTTGTGTTCGTTCAAGTTGTTCTAGCAATTGTTGTATAGCCAGAGGAGCCATAAGCTCCATCGGCTGGTCGTTTACCGTAATTTTCATGCCATATCTCCGCAAATCGGGCATTGCTGCGACTGGCTAAGTTGTAGAGTGCTCCAGCTTTGTTGTTTACCATCAAACAGTCGGAGTTTGCCGCTTAACGGAGAGGGAAGCCCGGTTAACATTTTGATGGCTTCCAATGCCTGTAATGTGCCGATGATACCGACTACCGGACCTAAGACACCCGCAGTCCGGCAATTTCGTAGTGGTTCTTCCTGTTCAGGGTAGAGACAGCTATAACAGCCATGAAGATAAGGGGGTTCAAATACCATAAGTTGACCGCTAAAACCGACAGCACTGCCGCTAATTAATGGTTTTCGCATTGCCACACAAGCGGCATTGATCGCGTGGCGGGTTGTTATGTTGTCGCTGCAATCGAGAACCAGATCGACCTGCTTCACGATTGTTGCCAGAGATTCCCGGTTTTGACGTTGATTAAGGACCATTGTTTTTATCAGCGGATTCAATGCATTGAGTTGATTGGCTGCAAGTTCAGCTTTTGCGGCAGGGATCTCTTCGGTGCGGTAAAGTATTTGCCGTTGTAAATTGGAGATGTGCAATTGGTCATCATCAGCGAGATAAATTGTTCCCACACCTGCCCCGGCTAAATAGAGAGATGCAGGAGCGCCTAGTCCTCCCAGTCCGACAATCAATACTCGGCTGGATTTCAGTTTTTCCTGCCCTTCCGGGCCAATATCTTCGAGTAACAGTTGTCGGCTGTAACGCATAAATTCTTGATCATTCAGCATAAGAACCTCTCTATCCCTTTAACGCAACGCCTTCAATCAGATGAAGCAGTTGTGCGGTGGCCTGTCGCCAATCCTTTGCTTTGGTAATTGCACTAACCAGCGCCACACTGCCGACTTCCGTTGCAATGACATCCGGTACGCGTTCAAGAGAAATTCCGCCGATGGCGACAGTGGGATAGTCTGGTGTGTTTTCTACTTGCCGTTTTAGTGCTGCCAGTCCTTGTGGGGAAGATGGCATCGTTTTGGTCGTGGTTGGGAAAATATGGCCGAGAGCGATATAAGACGGACGAAGAGATTTAGCTCGTGCCAGCTCTTGTTCATCGTGGGTAGAGATTCCTAACCGTAATCCCGCTTTTTGGATGGCGTTCAGATCAGCGATAACTAAATCTTCCTGCCCCAGATGAACACCATAAGCGCCATGCTTTATTGCCAGTCGCCAGTAGTCGTTGATAAACAGACGAGCGTTATATTGGCGGCTGAGCATAATGGCTTGTTGAATGTCTTCCTCCACTTGATCTTCTGGTCGATCTTTAATTCTCAACTGAATTGTGGTGACGCCTGCTTTTAACAAGCGGGAAATCCACTCTAGCGAATCCACGACGGGATACAGGCCCAATTTATATTCCGTTGGGGCAAATGGCGCGTTAGGCAGATTGTTCATGAGAGACATCCTCTACGCTGTGATACAACTCGCCACCGTGGGCGCGGAATGTTTCAGACATTTGTTCCATACCGGCGGCGTAATCGCGTACTTCCTGAGAAATCTTCATAGAACAGAATTTAGGCCCGCACATAGAACAGAAATGCGCAATTTTGCCGGAGGCTTGTGGCAGAGTTTCATCGTGATAGGCGCGAGCAGTATCGGGATCGAGCGCGAGATTAAATTGATCTTCCCAACGAAATTCAAAACGTGCTTTGGACATGGCGTTATCGCGGATTTGTGCGCCCGGATGACCTTTGGCGAGATCGGCGGCATGAGCAGCAATTTTGTAGGTAATTAGCCCTTGCTTAACATCATCTTTGTTTGGCAAGCCGAGATGCTCCTTCGGCGTCACATAACAGAGCATGGCGCAGCCAAACCAGCCAATCATGGCAGCGCCGATACCGGAAGTGAAATGGTCATAACCGGGTGCAATATCTGTTGTTAGTGGGCCAAGGGTATAGAAAGGGGCTTCGTGACAATGTTCCAATTCTTCCGTCATATTGCGGTGGATCATCTGCATAGGAATATGTCCGGGACCTTCTATCATCATCTGAACATCATATTCCCAGGCAATTTTGGTCAGTTTGCCTAATGTGTGTAGTTCTGCAAACTGCGCTTCATCGTTAGCATCTTGAATAGAACCGGGGCGTAAACCGTCTCCCAGTGATAGGGAAACATCATAAGCGGCGCAGATTTCACAAATTTCACGGAAATGTTGGTAAAGGAAGTTTTCTTGATGATGAGACAGACACCATTTCGCCATAATTGAACCACCGCGGGACACAATTCCGGTGAGGCGTTTGGCTGTCATCGGTACATAGCGCAGTAATACACCGGCATGAATGGTGAAGTAATCTACCCCTTGTTCCGCTTGTTCCAGCAAGGTATCACGGAATATTTCCCAAGTGAGATTTTCCGCTACGCCATTGACTTTCTCCAGCGCCTGATAAATAGGGACTGTACCGATAGGAACCGGGCTGTTACGTAAGATCCATTCGCGGGTTTCGTGGATATAACGGCCAGTGGAGAGATCCATTACCGTATCTGCACCCCAACGAGTGGACCAGATTAACTTTTCTACTTCTTCCTCAATAGAAGAGGTGACTGAAGAGTTACCGATATTAGCGTTAACCTTCACCAGAAAATTACGACCAATAATCATCGGTTCTGATTCAGGGTGATTAATATTGGCAGGAATAATTGCCCGACCAGCCGCGACTTCCTGGCGGACAAATTCTGGTGTGATATTTTCCGGCAACTGAGCGCCAAAACTTTGTCCAGTATGTTGTTGGCGTAATACATCACCGCGGATACGTTCACGTCCCATATTTTCCCGTAGTGCGATAAATTCCATTTCTGGTGTGATGATGCCTTTACGGGCGTAATGCAGTTGAGTAACGCATTTGCCTTTACGGGCTTTTAATGGATGGGGGCGATGGTTGAAGCGTAAATGATCGAGACCGGCATCCGTTAGGCGCTGCTGCGTAAAATCAGAGCTGAGGGTAGTAACAGGTTCAGTATCTTGGCGTTCGGCGATCCACGGTTGACGTAGTTTGGTTAACCCAACATGTACATCCAGTTTGGAATCAGGATCGCCATAAGCGCCGGAAGTATCATAAACCTGGATAGCTTCGTTTTCCTCATACTGAGGTTCTTCTTTGGTGCCGCCAATTAAAGTTGATGATAACTGGATTTCACGCATTGGGACTTGGATATCATCACGGGAACCTTGAAGATAAATTCGTCGTGAATTTGGGAATGTCACCCCTTGAATAGAATTAATAAATTCTTGAGCAGCATCGCGTTGTGCTTTACGTGGGCGCGCAGGCGGGAGTTTGGGTGAAATATCAGTTGCAGGGATAATAGTGTTGTGAGACATAGCAAATTCCTAACTGTGTTATTGGGAAAGTTGCTTGTCTGGAGCTCGCAGGAGTAATAGTTGATGGCTGGACAGACCCGTGAAAAATTGGGTGGGCTGACAGCGGTTGATTACTCTTGTTCCCTTCGCAGGTATTAACCCGATCAGGTTCCGCGGATCCCGAATTAACGGTCTCAGCCTGTGTATGCTGCGATAAAACAGCTTACGCTAGGCACTCCGACAAGAAAGTAAGCAGTAGTATAGAAGGGATTGTGAAAACTACAACCCTTACTGATTGAAAGTATTTACAGTGACCAGGTTAATTGTTGCCAGCCATGTTGTTGTGCTTCGGCTTTTAAATGGGCATCGGCATTGACCGTAATGACTTCGTCGGCAAATTGACACATTGGCAGATCATTAATTGAATCACTGTAAAAACGAATAATCTCAGGATAACTATTTTGCTGTTCCAGCCACTGTTTTATCCGTTTTACTTTACCTTCACGAAAAGTCGCAATACCGTCTATTTGGCCGGTATAACAGCCATTTTCCACCACCATATCAATGCCCAGCGCAGTGTGAATACCTAATTCGATAGCAATCTTTTTTACAATAAAAGAGACAGTAGCTGAGATAATAATGATTGGAATTTGTTGTTGTTGATACTCTGTAATTAAGGTTTTGGCTTGTGGATAAAATCGGGGTCTGATTTTTTCTTTAACGAACTCAGCTAACCAAATATCAACCTGTTCTTGCGGAATTTGGTGCAATGTTTGCAGGCTGAATGCCAGGTAATCATTCATATCCAGTGAACCCGCGCTGTAATCAGCCATCATTTTTTTATCTGCCTCGATAAAACTTGGATCAGTAATGATGCCTTTTTCCCATAAAAATTCTGTCCATATAGCGCTGGAATCACCGGAAATTAAGGTGTCATCCAGATCAAACACTACAAGCAGTTGTGGCATGATGTTGTGTTCCTCAAGTCAAAGCACATTGATAACTGAGAATAATGCTTGTAATGCTGTGTAGTGACCAATAGCAATAAAAGCATGTTTTTCTGACTAGAAAGCGTATGATTTATACAGATATTAATCGTAATTATGATGTCATGATGATGCAACAACAAATTACAGGAACAGAACGTGGCTGGTGGATTATCAGCTATGAAAATCGTATTTGGCTCCCGGAAGGGGAATTACCTTTTGGAATTGCTGTCCAATGGTCATTGCAAGGAAAAATAGCCTTGCCTATTGGTGAGTGGCAGGGCGAAAAAGTTTGGCTTATCCGTCAGAAAATGGCTTCAAATATGGTTTCTTTACGGCAAATTGTTGCAAGTGATCGTGGCTTGTTTCAATTAGCTGGCCGGGGAGTGCAATTGGCAGAGTTTTATCGCTCTCATCAATATTGTGGTTATTGCGGTAGTGAAATGCACCATAGTGTCAGTGAATGGGCTTGCTTGTGTCATCACTGCCATGAACGTTATTATCCGCAGATTGCACCTTGTATTATCGTCGGTATTCGTCGGGATGATTATATTTTGCTGGCTCAACATCAGCGTCATCGTAGAGGCATATATACAGTCCTTGCGGGATTTGTTGAAGTCGGTGAAACACTTGAAGAAGCGGTAGCCCGCGAAGTGATGGAAGAGAGTAATATTAAAATTCGCAACTTACGTTATGTGGCTTCTCAACCGTGGCCTTTCCCTCATTCATTGATGATGGCATTTCTGGCTGATTATGACAGTGGTGAGATCCGCCATGATCCGCAAGAACTGATTAGTGCAGATTGGTATCATTATGATCAACTGCCATTGATTCCACCACATAATACTATTGCCCGCCGGTTGATTGAAGATACGGTTGTTCTATGCCGAAATACGTGATGTACAGTTTGGCGCAATTCAACGGGAGAGATTTACCTATCATGTTACAATGACGTTCAATCATTGTAGTCAGATTATGTTGCGGCCAATAAATATAGATGGAGCCTGTCATGAATGCGCTGAAAAACGATCGTTATTTGCGAGCTTTATTACGCCAATCCGTTGATGTTACCCCTGTTTGGATGATGCGCCAGGCTGGCCGCTATTTACCTGAGTATCAGGCTACTCGTGCTAAAGCCGGTGATTTTATTGCTTTGTGTAAAAACACTGAGCTCGCTTGTGAAGTCACTTTACAACCTTTGCAGCGTTATCCACTGGATGCGGCAATTCTCTTCTCTGATATTCTCACTATTCCTGATGCTATGGGACTGAGGCTCTATTTTGAAGCAGGTGAAGGCCCGCGTTTTAAATCTCCTGTTTCCAGCCGTGCTGATGTGGAAAAACTGTCGGTGCCTGATCCGGAAATGGAGTTGGGTTATGTGATGGATGCAGTACGCGCGATTCGTAAAGCGCTGGCGGGTCAGGTTCCTTTGATTGGCTTTTCCGGTAGTCCGTGGACACTGGCGACTTATATGGTGGAAGGTGGCAGTAGTAAGGCATTCACTAAAATCAAAAAAATGATGTATGCCGAACCTGTTGTAATGCATCTGTTGCTGGATAAGCTAGCAGACAGCGTTATTCTTTATCTCAATGCTCAGATTAAAGCAGGCGCTCAGTCTGTAATGGTTTTTGATACTTGGGGTGGGGTACTGACCGGGAGAGATTATCGGGAGTTTTCCTTGCATTATATGCACAAAATTGTTGATGGCCTGATCCGTGAAAATGAAGGTCGTCGTGTGCCAGTGACACTGTTTACTAAAGGTGGTGGACAATGGCTGGAAGCAATGGCTGAAACCGGTTGTGATGCGCTTGGTTTGGACTGGACGACAGATATTGCCGATGCGCGCCGTCGTGTGGGGAATAAAGTCGCTTTGCAGGGTAACATGGACCCATCCATGTTATACGCCTCTCCAGAGCGGATTGAGCAGGAAGTTTCGACAATTTTGCAAGGTTTTGGGACGGGTTCTGGTCATGTCTTTAACCTTGGTCATGGTATCCATCAGGATATACTGCCGGAACACGCGGGGGTATTTGTCGAAGCGGTACATAAACTTTCAGCTAAATATCATCAGTAAAAATATGATTAATACGAAAGCATTACGTCAGGAACAAATAGCAAAGGCTCAACAGGTTATCTGTTATGATGATTTTTCCCCCCCTAAATTGATTGCGGGTGCTGATGTGGGCTTCGAACGGCAGGGAACAATTACCCGTGCCGCGATAGCGGTTCTTTCTTATCCTGCTCTTGAACTGGTGGAATATCAGATAGCTCGAATTGAAACTACGCTGCCTTATATTCCCGGTTTACTCTCTTTCCGTGAATATCCTGCATTAATGGCTGCTTGGCAGTTGTTGAAATACAAACCTGATCTAGTAATGGTGGACGGTCATGGCATCGCTCATCCACGTCGTTTAGGTGTTGCTAGCCATTTTGGTTTATTAGCTAATGTGCCTACAATTGGTGTGGCAAAACGTCGTTTATGTGGTGAAAGTGAACCATTGGGGGAACAGCCCGGCAGTTGCCAACCTTTGCTTGATAAAGAGGAGCAGATTGGTTGGGTATGGAGAAGTAAAAAACGTTGTAATCCGTTGTATATTTCTACCGGACACAGAATCAGCCTTGATAGCGCATTGCTATGGGTGGAATGTTGTATGAAAGGTTATCGCTTGCCTGAAACAACCCGTTGGGCAGATGGTATAGCCTCAAATAGGCTGTTTTTTGAACAAATGATACAGAAAAATCCTTAAATTCGGTGTAAGCGTGTGGATATTCTTGAATTTCAGGTAAACTGCGGAGCAAATTGTGCATAATGAGTAAAAACTAATGTTACGAAACCCGATACATTTACGGCTGGAAAAACTTGAAAGCTGGCAGCATCTGACCTTTATGGCAAGTCTATGCGAACGGATGTATCCAAATTACCAGATGTTCTGTTGCCAGACAGCATTTGCAGAACCTGCTCTTTACCGCCGTATTCTGGATTTGGTGTGGGAAATATTAGTTGTAAAAGATGCCAAGGTGAATTTTGATAATCAGTTGGAAAAGTTGGAACAAGTTATTCCCTCAGCGGATGATTACGATATTTACGGTGTGTACCCGGCAATTGATTCATGTATTGCATTAGGGGAAATTATTCACTCCCGTCTGAGTGGTGAAACATTGGAGCATGCAATTGCAGTGAGTGAAATTTCAATCCGCACTGTTGCTATGCTTGAAATGACTCAGGCCGGAAAAGAAATGACCGATGAAGAACTAAAAATATTACCTGCTATTGCACAAGAGTGGGACATCCAATGGGAAATTTATCGCTTATTGGTTAGCTGCGAAGAGCGGGATATTGAGTTGATTAAAGGATTGAAAGCTGACCTCCGGGAATCAGGAACGAGCAACATTGGTATAAATTTAACGCAGTAAAGTGAAAAAAAGTGATTTAATGCTTTAAATGCCATGTTCAAAGGCTTCACTTTTGCCCCCACTCTGTTCTACATTTGGGGGGTGAAAAGAAGTGGCTATCGGTGCGTGTATGCAGGGGTGCTGTCATTCGGCATATCCGTCGCACTCGATGCTTTGCAAACGATAAACACACTGTAAGGATAATCTATGAATAAGACTGAATTAGTTGATGCAATCGCAGAAAGCACAGACCTGACTAAAGCTCAGGCAAAAGCTGCTCTGGAATCAACTTTGAATGCAATCACCGAATCCCTGAAAGCGGGCGATTCAGTACAACTGGTAGGTTTTGGTACTTTCAAAGTTAACCACCGTGCAGAACGTACTGGTCGTAACCCACAAACCGGTAAAGAAATTACAATCGCGGCTGCAAACGTACCTGCTTTCTCTGCTGGTAAGGCTCTGAAAGACGCAGTTAAATAATTTCATTGCAAAAAAGAAAAAATAGAAGGGGTATTATTTATCCCCTTTTGTTGGTTCGTCAGGGGCTGATGACACTAGGATTCGTCTTCGCGCTCAGCGCCTGTACCAATCAACCTAAAGAACCTTCTTTCAGCGCAAGTGGATTCATTGCCGATGATGGTGTTGTCCGCTTGTGGCGTCTCAACGATCAGAACAGTAAACCTCAGGTGCTGATGAGTGTTTACAGCCCCTACCGTAATGACAATACCGTCGTGACTTTTTATGAATATAAGCAGGGAGATTTGCGCCAAATTCGTCGTGAAATTTTGAATGATAAAAATCCACTATCTGAACAACTTCGTTTGAATAAATCCGGTGATGTGATTTTTATGCAAAAGCAGTCGAAAACGCGACGAGAGCCACTTTCCAGCGATGATATTGTTCGTATGCAGTTTAATGCTAAACGGACGCTTGAATTAAGTGATGCGTTGAGAGTGGGAAATGTGCGTTTGGTGCAAGGGCACTGGAATAACGGTAAAGTCACTACCTGTGCAGGTGAAACGATTTCCCTTGAGTTTGAACCTTACGCGAGGTCATGGCTTGAACAGCGTGAAAAAAGTAGTTACGGCCAATTAACCATTGCTTGGTTGGAAGCGCCTGCTGGCCGCGAATTACTGTTGGTAGCCAATAATGACTTTTGTCGTTGGGAACCGACGAAGGGCAGCCTCTGACCCTCGTCAGTTTTATGATTACTTCAATCGGTTAATTGCCCGATAGCCGATATCCTTGCGGTAAAAACAGCTATTCCATTCAATCTTTTCTGCTTGTTGGTAAGCATTTTTCTGTGCATCTATAATGGTTTCTCCTAATGCTGTAACACACAGAACGCGTCCACCTGCGGTAATAACATCATTGCCTTTCATTGCTGTACCAGCATGGAAAACCTTGCTACTTTCATTTTCTTGTTGGGGCAAACCATGAATAATATCCCCTTTGTAATAATCAGCAGGATACCCTCCGGCAGCGAGTACCACACCCAGAGCAGGGCGTTCATCCCAATCAGACGTTTTACCCGCAAGCTCTCCTTTTGCACCAGCTAGACAGAGTTCAACAAGATCAGAACGCATACGCATCATGATGGGTTGCGTTTCTGGATCACCAAAGCGGCAGTTAAATTCAATCACTTTTGGTTCGCCATTTTGGTTGATCATCAAGCCAGCATAAAGAAAACCAGTATAGATATGACCCTCAGCAGCCATACCGTTAACAGTAGGATAAATAATCTCTTCCATAATACGCTGGTGGATTTCATCAGTGACGACAGGAGCGGGAGAATAGGCTCCCATTCCGCCAGTATTTGGACCCGTGTCACCATCACCTATGCGTTTATGATCCTGACTGGTTGCCATCGGAATAACATTCTTACCGTCGACCATAACGATAAAGCTAGCTTCTTCACCTGTTAGAAACTCTTCAATAACAATACGATGGCCTGCATCACCAAACGCATTTCCGGCTAGCATATCTTTTATGGCGGATTGGGCTTCTTCCAGTGTCATCGCAACAATCACACCTTTACCCGCAGCCAGTCCGTCAGCTTTTATAACAATAGGAACGCCGACTTTATCCAGGTAGGTAAGAGCTGGTTCGATTGCTGTAAAATTCTGATAAGCCGCAGTTGGGATTTGATGACGTGCCAGAAAATCTTTGGTAAATGCTTTTGAGCCTTCTAATTGAGCGGCTGCCTGAGTTGGACCAAAAATAGTCAACCCGGCTTTTTGGAATGCATCGACAATACCTATCACCAATGGCGCTTCAGGGCCAACGATAGTCAGCCCAATATCATGGCTTTGTGCAAATACTAACAAGCCGTTGATATCTGTCGCTGGTATATCAATATTTTCGAGATTGCTTTCCAGAGCAGTTCCTGCATTTCCTGGAGCGACATAGACTTTATCAGCTAAAGGAGATTGAGCTGCTTTCCATGCCAGAGCATGTTCGCGTCCACCGCTACCAACAATTAAAATATTCATCAGATTAACTCCTGCTATTGATTAGTGGCGAAAATGGCGCATGCCGGTGAAAATCATAGCAATACCGTGTTCATCAGCCGCGGTAATCACTTCGTCGTCACGGATTGAACCGCCGGGTTGGATAATGCAACTCACGCCGACAGCCGCAGCGGCATCAATGCCGTCACGAAATGGGAAAAAGGCGTCAGATGCCATTGCGCATCCTTGAACTTTCAAGCCTTCATCGGCTGCTTTAATCCCAGCAATTTTTGCGGAATAGACACGGCTCATTTGGCCTGCACCAATACCAATGGTCATATCATTTTTTGCATAAACAATGGCATTAGATTTGACAAATTTAGCGACCTTCCAGCAGAACAGAGCATCTTTCATTTCTTGTTCGGTGGGATGACGTTTGGAAACCACACGTAGGTTAGTTACTGCAACCATACCAAGATCGCGATCTTGTACCAGTAGGCCACCATTAACTCGTTTAAAATCAAGGCCAGCAGCCCGGTCTTCCCATTTACCACATGTCAGAACGCGGACATTTTGCTTGGTAGCTAGCACCGGTAGTACATCTTTATTTACTGAGGGGGCAATAATTACCTCGACGAATTGGTGGTCGATAATGGCTTGTGCAGTTTTAATATCAAGTTCGCGGTTGAAAGCAATAATACCGCCGAAAGCGGAGGTTGGATCTGTTTTGAATGCGCTATCATAAGCTTCGTGGATATCTTTACCAATTGCTACACCGCATGGGTTAGCGTGCTTAACAATAACACATGCAGGTTCCACGAATTCCTTAACACATTCCAGCGCTGCATCGGTATCAGCAATGTTGTTATAGGAAAGAGCCTTACCTTGTAACTGAGTTGCAGTTGCAATGGATGATTCAGAAAGATTCTCTTCTATATAGAATGCAGCGTCCTGATGGCTGTTCTCACCGTAACGCATATCCTGCTTTTTAATGAAATTCAAATTCAGAGTACGAGGGAAACGTCCTGATGGTTGAGTCGTATCGCCATAATGAGGAGGAGCCAGCTTGCCAAAATAGTTAGCAATCATGCTGTCATAAGCAGCGGTGTGTTCAAAAGCCTTAATGGCTAAATCGAAGCGAGTTGATTGTGTTAATGACCCCTGATTGTTATCCATCTCTTCAATGATTTTTTCATAATCCTTACTATTTACCACAATCGCTACATCTTTATGGTTCTTAGCCGCAGAGCGAACCATAGTTGGACCACCAATATCAATGTTTTCAACGGCATCTGCCAAAGTACAATCTGATTTAGCTACGGTCTGAGCGAATGGATATAGATTCACAACCACCATATCGATCGGTGAGATTTGGTGTTGTGCCATGATTTCATCATCTTGTCCGCGGCGGCCAAGGATTCCACCATGTACTTTAGGATGCAGCGTCTTAACTCGGCCATCCATCATTTCAGGAAAACCGGTGTAGTCTGAAACTTCAGTAACCTTTAGATCTGACTCAGAGAGTAAACGAGCTGTGCCACCAGTAGAAAGCAATTCGACACCGCGTTGAGATAAGGCTTTTGCAAATTCAACAACCCCTGATTTATCGGAAACGCTAAGCAGGGCACGATGGATTGGACGAAGCTGTTGCATTGATTTGATCCCTTGGATTTTGTAAGGCAGTAACATGTTATTGGGAAGAACCCACTATATCAGGACATAAAAAATGGGCACTGCAATAACATTTCAGTGTAGTCAGATAAAATCGCTTGATGATTTTAACCACCGAATTGTAACGAAAACGTTTGCGTGATGCTCGATAAATTTTCATCCAACTAGCCATATGTGGATAAATCTGTTGGTAAGTAGGTATAAAGCAGAGCTTTGCTGTGGAATTAATCAAACGATCAATTTTTTTCAAAATAATTATTGCCAGCGCCAAAGAACGCCCTATAATGCGCCACCACTGACCGACACAACGCTGATAAACATTGTGAGGTCGGGCAGAGGAAGCGA
>NZ_JAJAFY010000052.1:0-33452 GCF_025384885.1 Photorhabdus kleinii | reverse complement strand
GTTTCGTAACTGTTCCAGCCGCAATTGGGTAAAAGGTTTTCCTTCCTCGTCCCACTGGAAACGTCCGTAACTTTCAAACACAGAATTGTGCCCGCTATCGTCGGATTGCCTCTGATGTTCGAGCGAATATTTGGGGTTAAGAAAGTTATGGTCTTTCTGGATAGTGCCATTCGAACACAGGTATTCGCCATAACTCCATTCGTACGCGGTGGTATCTGTCTCGTCCGTTTCAGGGTGAGTATTGTAAGTCAGATCGATATCCGCCTGCATGCCCAGGCGGCAATCACAGAACAACGTCTGTTCTTCCTCAAACCAGAAGACAATGCCCTCTTCCGCCGCCAGCCGGCACCAAAAATCATAGGCGGATTCGCGTTTTTGCGTGGTGTATTCCCGTTCGGCATGGCGCTTATAAAGCGTATCGCGGGCAAAGAAAATACGGTGCTCTTTAAGCAAGGTCGTTAAGATTTCCGGTACGGACTGTCGATGGAAAATACGGCTATCCTGGTTCAGTGTCATCAGCCACATTTTGGGGCGGACAGTGAAAATATAAAAAGTGCGACGGCCATCGGTATTACCCTGTTCAGCCCCGGTTACCAAACCATTAATGGTCCGTTCGGTCACGCCATTACGGGTAACGGTCAGTGACGCGCTGTCCCCCAGTTGTTCATTCAGGGGAATGTCATCACGTGAGCTCACCACTTTTAACGTCAGGCGATAAAGCTGTGACAGCTCTTCCTGTAAAGTAAATTGCGATACCTGAAAAGTGGTTTGGGGCAGTTCGCCAATTCGGCAGGTGAAAACTAATCCATCCATATTTGAAACCTTACATCATTGAACCATTATCCTGAAACGGGGATAACGCAAGAAGCCATTAAACGAGCCATGACATGCGGCTCTTTTAAATAGCGGCGGTCTGTTCCGCAGTAAAAAAATGACAGCGTAAAATAGCCATCATTTAATACGTGGCGTTAGCGAGAACAATAGACCGCGTCCAACTGAGTAGGATGGAGTGGAGACAAGTAACAGAGAATTTCGCTCTCTAAATATTATGACCACAAGATCACGATATTTGTCATATAAACATAAAAAAACGTGACAAATATCATACAAAATAGCTAATTAATCGCTATCAATGTCTGGAACGAATAAAAATCGCCGTCAATTTTCACCCGATGCGCAGGAAATATAACACCCCAAAAGCATCAAGATATTAATCCGATATATTTGGCTGGCGATAAATAAGCTTGCATATAGGGTAGTACACGCATTTTTTTCATTTCAGGTCATTGTTGTAACGAAAACACTTTCATGCACTCTTCCACATAGCTAAGTCACTGCCACATTTTACTGCCCTTAAAACACCAGTCCGCACCGATTTTGGGGTTAAGGTCAATATCCACTTCGCCTTCGTAAAAAACGTTTTTTTGAGAGTGATGAGTTTAATAATTTGACATCCTCCCCGCCCTGATGAAGGACGAGGATTCCTGCCACGTTGAGACCGGAGCCTGAATCATTGCGGTGGATTCCTGCTTCAACGGTGCAAACGCTGCATTTTTCGTTTCAGCTTCTGCCAGTTGCTGCTGAATCTGACCAATGACGACTCTACGGCAAAAAATAGCAAATAAAATAACCCAATGGGATAGGCAGTAACTTGCTGAATAAGATAGGATCTTGACCTGATAAATATTAAATTAACCTTATCAATCTATTACCAATAAGAAGGCATTATGTGGTTTTCCAGATTTAAACTGGCTTTTATCGCACTTTTACTTCCCTGGTTGCTAACGGTAGCAACGCAAATGGCGGGAAGAATCTATCTTCTCTTCACTTATGGCAATTATCAGCTCTTCATTGACTCTACTCAAGACGTGGAACGAATGTTCTGGATCGGCGGACTGTTTGATATTCGTATTGCCAGCCTACTGTTTGTACCCTGTCTGTTGATTGCTAGCTTATTTGCCATTAATAAAAACAGCTTCAACATATGGCAACATGCCTATCCGTGGTTGGCAACAACACTCAATACCGTAGTCGGGGCTTTGACGGTAAGTAATGTTTACTACTATGCCACTTATGAACGGTCGTTCGATATTTTCATCTTCGGCTTAGTGGAAGATGATACTCAAGCCGTACTGCACACCCTATGGAACGACTATCCGGTTATCGAAGGTTTGCTCTGTTTAGCTCTGTATGCAGTGACTGTTTTCTGGCTCTGTCTGCTCTGGCAACGCTACCTTATCTCACGCACAGAGCGCAAAACCAGTCTGCCGGTTTCTGCTATCGCGACGCTGGCTATTTTAACTGTCTGTTTCGTTGGCATGCGTGGCTCCATAGGTACCTTTCCACTACGTCAGTCCAATACACAAGTTTCAGAAGTCAAAATGCTTAATATGCTGACACCTAATGGTCCAATGGCACTGAATTGGGCGTTTAATGATCATTACAAAAACAGCTACTTCCCAGAAGCAACAGATGCACAAGGTAGCTGGTTATTAAACCATTTTCTGGAGAAGCCAACCCCTGCCAATCTGTCACCGTTTATGGCTAAAACCGCCGATAATCCCACTGCTCAAAAAAATCCGCCTCACGTAATATTTAACGTCATGGAGAGTATGGGTTATCACCTACAAAGCTTGGACCGCCCAGACCTTGATGTTTTTGGCGCTCTACGCCAGCACTGGCAAAACGACTGGCGTTTTGAACGTTTCGTTTCCGAAGGAGATGGCACTATTGACAGTTTAAGCCGTTTCTTGATCCGCAGCCCAAACAGCGCAGTCAGTCAATCCACAGCGCAGGATCTCGATTTCACCAGCAATATGTTCAAACCCTATCTGGCGAATGGTTACAAAATCATCTTCGTCACATCCGGTAACGGAGCATGGCGTAATTTGAATCAGTTCTTGCCAAACTTGGGCGTTAGTGAATTTATCGATCAGAATGGGCTGAAAAAACGCTATCCAGAAGCCCAATTTGGTACTTGGGGCGTGCCTGATGAGTTCATGTTCCGTTATATTAAAGATCGCCTGATTCAGGCAGAAAAGAACGGGGAACATGTTCTGATTATGTCATTGTCTACTACCCATCACCCACCGTATAAATCGCCGGCAGGTTATCAGAAAACCGACATCAAGCTGAGTGATATCGAGAAACAACGTTTAAGTCATTTGGCTAGTGGTAATGAGTTACAAGAGGTTTTTCATACCCTGCGTTACGCCAACGATCAATTAGGACAATTTATTAGTTGGGTAAAATCTCAGTCATTGGCTTCCCATACCATTATTGCGGCAACCGGTGACCATAATATTCGAGGTATCAGTTATCCAGATGCTCATGAATTGGCAATCGGCCACGGTGTACCGTTTTATCTCTACGTGCCGCCCGCTTATCGCCAAAACGCAATCTTTGATGCTACCAGAGTCGGCAGTCATAAAGACATTTGGCCAACGCTCTACCATTTGAGCTTGTCACATACAGCTTACTACCGTACCGGCTGTAATTTGTTGGCTGAACATCTGGACCCTATCTGGTGTCAAGGATATAACCCGGAAGTCACTATTACACCGCAAGGAGCTTATGTCATGATAGGCAAAGGTGAATTTCGACCATGGGCAAATCAAACAGGATTATTACTCGGTGAACCCCAGCCAATGACAGCAGACCAAACCAAACAGTTCCAACGTTGGCAGGTATTTACCGATCTCCTGTCATGGCAATTAAACCGTCAAGTTCACCACCAGCAATAATTGATACTTCTACGAATCCCTTTAATCTCAATCTATTAAAGGGATTTATACCCGTCCTCTTTCAAGTTGCCTCTTTGTTGGCTGCACTCACTCACCCCGGTCACATCGTTCTCTATGCTCCCGGGGATTCGCTCCCTTGCCGTCGCGATGCATCTTGAAATCCATAGGGTATATACTGGTGAATATTGCGATTAGCCTTTAACTCCCCCGGCGGTCAAACCGCTAACCAACCAGCGCTGAGCAACCAGGAAGACAATGGTTATAGGTAGCGCAGAAAGCACAGCGGCGGCGGCAAAATCTCCCCAAAGATAGTTCTGTGGGTTAAGGTACTGCTGCATGCCCACCGCCAAAGTGTAATTGTTCACATCTCTCAGAAGCAGTGAGGCAACAGGCACTTCCGTAATCACACCGATGAAGGAAAGAATGAACACTACCGCCAGAATCGGTACCGAAAGCGGTAGCAGCACCATACGGAAAGCTTGCCACGGTGTCGCTCCATCAAGCGCAGCAGCCTCTTCCAGAGAGCCGTCAATGGTTTCAAAATAACCTTTAATCGTCCAGACATGCAACGCAATGCCCCCCAGATAAGCAAAAATCACACCTCCGTGGGTATTAAGGCCGATAAACGGTACATATTCCCCCAAACGATCAAACAAGGCATATAGCGCCACCAAGAAAAGTACAGCCGGGAACATCTGAAAAATAAGCATGCCTTTCAGTAAGGTACTTTTACCGCGAAAACGCATACGGGCAAAAGCATAAGCACAGGTAGTTGATAATGTAACGATACCTACAGCGGTAATAAAGGCAACCTTAACAGAGTTCCAGAGCCATAGCATAACCGGGAAAGGTGGCGGTGTAACACGGCCATCTGGTGATACCACACTGTAGCCAAGTGCCAGTTTCCAATGCTCCCAGGAGATACTTTCCGGGATCAAACTCCCTGTCGCAAAGTTCCCCGGCCGCAGGGAGATAGTAATCACCATCAACAGCGGGAATACGATCATGGCAATAAAGGTTAACATCAACAAATGCGTCGCCAATACACGCCATTTCTGTGATTTGGGTCGAACCATCGCCATTGCATTCCCTCCTTAGTCAAATTTAATACGGGTAGCTTTCAGGTTAATAATCGCCAGCGCACCCACCAGCAAAAAGATCACGGTGGCAATCGCCGCAGCCAAACCAAAATCCTGACCACTACCACCATCGAAAGCAATACGGTAGGTATAGTTCACCAATAAATCGGTATAGCCTGCTGGTGTCGTGGTGCCAATGCGATCCGGCCTGCCAAGAGTTAGCAACTGAATCAGAACAAAGTTGTTAAAGTTAAAGGCAAAACTGGCGATCATCAGCGGCGTCAGCGGTTTAATCAGCAATGGGAAGGTAATCTTGAAAAAATTCTGCAACGGCCCAGCCCCATCCATTGCCGACGCTTCATACAAATCGTCTGGTATTGCTTTTAACAATCCCATGCAGAGGATCATCATGTAGGGATACCCAAGCCAGGTATTCACGATAATCAGCATGGTTCGGGCCATCGTCGGATCGGCAAACCAAGCAGGTTTAATACCAAACAAACCGTTAAGCAACAGATTGATCTCGCCGAAACTCTGATTAAACAATCCCTTAAAAATCAAAATGGAAATAAACGATGGCACTGCATAAGGCAGAATCAGCAGCATGCGATAAACACCACGGCCTTTCAGCGCTTCCCACTGCACAATGCAAGCCAGAACCATGCCAACAGCTACAGTCAGCACCACAGTGAATAGAGAAAAGACAACCGTCCAAACGAAAATAGCAAGGAACGGTTTCTGAATACCTTCATCCTGTATCACCCGCAGAAAATTTTTCCAGCCGATGGCAACAGTAAATCCTGGCGTCAGAGTCTCATTGCCCCATTTTCCCTCAGCATTAATCGACTGATAGAAACCAGTATCCATATTGGGACGATAAAGCGTACCTGTTTGATTGTCGGTAAGGGTCTTACCATCTTCCCCAAGAGAGTATAGAGGATTCACACCAGCGAATTGACGTAGTGAACTCATTCTCAACCGGCTACCATCCGGTAGAACAGCAACCAACTGGTTCAGCGCCTGCCGATTCTGGGTGATAATGCGCAATGTCGCGGCTTCACCGTTCTGAATATTGTCCTGCTCATGCAAATGTAAAGCAGTCTCTTTTGTTACTGACAGAGAAAATGGCTCGGACACCAGTTGTTTAGTCTGGCCCGGTGCGCTCAGTGCCAAAACCCACAAGTCCGATTTTGGGTAGAGCTTAAAAGTAAATGTTTGCCCTGATTGATACTGACGGTTCATCAGGACCGATTGTGCACGTTCAAAAGTCAGTTGATTGGTACTGCTATAGTTGGTAAAGGCGATGGCGATGGTGCAAATAAGCGGAAACAGTACAAACAATCCCATTCCGGCTATACCCGGATAGACATAGCGCCAGGCATAAGTATTGCGGTTGGCAAAAACGTAAATCCCCATTCCTAACAATACCAGTGTCAGTATTGCGAATAGATACTCTCCCTGTGAGTACATCAATACCACCAGATAACCGGTAAAGAGTATACATAGGCTCACTGCAAACCATTTCAGAGCAGAATGCTGCCACCATGATGTTTTTTCGAGCGTCGCTGACATAATGCTCTTCCTTTTTACTACGACGTAACAGCTTTGCGGATAGCTTAATCAATCTTCCTGCAAACAGGCATCCTTACTGGTTGCAGGAAAGAGGCACCCTTCTCGGGAGAAGAGCGCCCACAGGTCACTTGGTTATACGGGCTTCTGCATCACTGAGCGCAGCCTCAACGGTCTGACGGCCGGTCAACGCATTAACCACAGCGCTGCGCATGGCATACCAAAAACTGCTCATTTGTGAGACATTCGGCATGATTTCGCCTCTTTGAGCATTTTCCATCGTGGCAGCAATACGTGGGTCCTTGGCTAGAATATCCTGATAAGATTTCAGCGCCACAGCTCCCAACGGTTTATCCTTATTCACCATCTCAAGACCTTCGTTGGTCAGCAAATAGTTTTCCAGAAACTCCTTCGCTAGCTCTTTATTCGGGCTGGCGGCATTAATACCTGCCGTCAGTATGCCGACAAACGGTTTAGACGGATGACCTTTAAAGGTTGGCAACAACGCCACGCCGTAATTTATGTTATTTTTGTCGATGTTGGACCACGTCCACGGACCGTTGATGGTCATCGCCGTTTCACCTTTGTTGAACGCGGCTTCGGCGATGGAATAGTCAGCATCTGCGTTCAGATGCTTATTTTTCACCAAATCTATAATGAAATTCAGCCCTGCCTTGGAACCTGCATTATTCACTCCGGCATTTTTCACATCGTATGCGCCATTTTCCAACTTGAAAGCATATCCTCCGTCCGCGGCAATCAACGGCCAGGTGAAATAAGGCTCTTGCAGATTAAACATAATGGCGCTTTTGCCTTTGCTCTTCAGTTCCTTATCCAGTGCCGGGATCTCTTCCCAAGTCTTTGGCGGGGTCTTCACCAAGTCTTTATTGTAGATAAGAGAGAGAGCTTCAACGGCGATAGGATAACCGACCAGTTTACCGTCGTAGCGCACCGCATCCCAAGTAAATGGAAATAACTTGTCCTTGAAGTTCTGATCCGGCGTGATTTCCGCCACCAAACCAGACTGGGCGTAGCCGCCAAAGCGGTCATGGGCCCAGAAAATAATATCCGGCCCATCGCCGGTTGCTGCAACTTGTGGATACTTCTCTTCAAACTTGTTTGGATGCTCAACCGTAACATTGACACCCGTATCTTTTTCAAATTTCTCACCGACTTGCGCCAGGCCGTTATAGCCTTTGTCGCCGTTGATCCAGATAACTAGCTTACCTTCTTCAATTTTTGCCAAAGCAGAAGCAGAAAGCGCCAGTGAGGCTAAAACAGAAAGCGCCAGGGTACGGGCGCCTACTTTTAAGGTTGTTTTTATCATCATTCCGTCCTTATAGTTTAAGTAGGTTCAGAGTGAACTGTTTTGTTACATTGGCGGAGAGTGCTGATCTAGTGTGCAATTAACAATGGAAAGACTCATCCTCCCCTACTCTACTCCCTGCCCGGAATGGGTGTGATCTCTATTACAAAAACAGAAGAAGCGTGCCGTTGACCACAAAAAGGGGCATCTTTTTTTGCGATAAATATCACAATTTATCCAGTAGCTCATACCTAACCAGCTCAACAACGCTTATTTCATCCTCCTAGCTCCTCCCCCATAAAAAACTTGGGTATGGAGGATTTACTCACCCGCCATCTTAAACACACTCTGGTTTATCATTTTTCACCGCGAATTGCGGTGATAAGTCCGGGGGAACACATGTCGAGCGTCACATTACATAATGTATCGAAGGCTTATGGTGAAACTATTATTTCCAAGAACATCAACCTTGAGATACAAGAAGGCGAATTCATCGTTTTTGTCGGTCCATCAGGTTGTGGAAAATCGACAATATTAAGGATGATTGCGGGTCTGGAAGATGTGACTTCCGGTGATTTGCTGATCAATAACATCAGAATGAACGATGTGCCTCCCGCCAAACGCGGCGTTGGGATGGTTTTTCAGTCTTATGCACTGTATCCCCACCTGTCTGTTGCAGACAATATGTCATTCGGCATGAAGCTAGCTGGCGCCAAAAAAAGTGATATTCAGCAACGGGTAAAACAAATTGCCGAGATGCTCCAACTCGCTCACCTGCTTGATCGCCGCCCTAAAGCCCTATCAGGTGGGCAACGTCAACGCGTTGCTATTGGCCGTACTCTGGTCGCTGAACCCAGTGTTTTTCTGTTAGACGAACCTCTTTCCAACCTAGACGCCGCGCTGCGGGTCCAAATGCGCATTGAAATCTCACGCCTGCACAAACGATTGCAACGTACGATGATTTATGTCACCCACGATCAAGTTGAAGCGATGACGCTGGCCGACAGAATCGTGGTACTGGATGGTGGAGATGTTGCCCAGATAGGCAAACCTCTTGAACTTTACCATTACCCGGTTAATCGCTTTGTCGCCAGCTTTATTGGTTCACCCAAAATGAATTTCCTGCCAGTTAAAGTCACGGCTACTGCTATTGATCAGGTACAGATTACTCTGCCCAACCAACAGCAAATCTGGCTGCCCGTAGAAAGCAAGGGGGTAAAAGTAGGCAGTAATGTCTCTCTAGGGATACGTCCTGAACACCTCCTGCCAAGTGATATCGCTGATGTCACGTTGGAAGGCATAGTGCAGGTTGTCGAGCAGTTAGGCAATGAAACCCAGGTTCACATTGAAATCCCGGCCATTCATCAAAATCTGGTTTACCGCCAACCTGATGTTGTGCTGGTGGAAGAAGGGTCCACCTTCACCATCGGGCTACCCCCTCACCGCTGCCATTTATTCCGGGAAGACGGAACGGCATGCCAACGTCTGCATGAAGAACCCGGTGTTTAAGCCTGAGCTAATCAAAAAACGACAGGAGAATAATTGATGAAATCAATGCGTATATTACCTATCTCACTAACCATTATGGCCGGATTACTGTCTATTCAAGCGTCAGCCGTAGAATTCCACGGCTACGCCCGTTCTGGCATTGGTTGGACCGGTAGCGGCGGTGAGCAACAGTGTTTCCAAAGCACCGGCGCACAGAGCAAATACCGTTTAGGTAATGAATGTGAAACCTATGCTGAGCTTAAGCTAGGCCAAGAGCTATGGAAGGATGGCAATAAGAGTTTCTACTTCGATACCAATGTGGCTTATTCTGTGGCGCAACAAAGTGACTGGGAATCCACCAATCCCGCTTTCCGTGAAGTGAATGTCCAAGCGAAAAACGTCATCGACTGGTTACCCGGTTCAACATTGTGGGCAGGTAAACGCTTCTACCAGCGCCATGACGTGCATATGATTGACTTCTACTACTGGGATATCTCTGGTCCGGGGGCGGGCTTGCAAGATATTGATCTCGGCTTTAGTAAGCTCTCTCTGGCCGTCACCCGTAACACTGAATCTGGTGGCTCTTATGGCTGGATTGCTGGTCAGCGCAAAGAAATTCCCACCTCCAATGATGTCTACGATATACGTCTATCCGGCTTGGAGGTTAACCCAGGCGGTAATCTGGAACTTGGTTTTGACTATGGGCGTGCCAATGCACGAAACCACTACCGCCTTGACCGTCATGCTTCCAAAGATGGTTTCATGTTTACCGCCGAGCATACACAGAGCATGTTAGGAGGCTTCAATAAATTTGTCGTACAATACGCCACCGATTCCATGACCTCCTACAACAGTGGTCATTCCGAAGGCGCCAGCGTAAACAATGACGGTTATATGTTACGTATTCTGAATCATGGCGCGATTAATCTCGCAGAAAAATGGGATCTGATGTACGTAGCGATGTATCAGGATACTGACCGTGACAATAACAACGGCAGCACATGGTATACGGTTGGTGTACGTCCAATGTACAAATGGACACCGACGATGAGCACCCTGCTGGACATTGGCTATGATAACGTCAAATCCCAACGTACTCATGACACCAATGATCAGTACAAAATCACTCTAGCCCAACAATGGCAGGCAGGTGACAGCATTTGGTCGCGTCCGGCTATTCGCCTGTTCGTCACTTATGCAAAATGGGATGAAAAATGGGGTAATGCGAACAAAAAAGACGGTTACATTGATGGAATGGCCTACCGTGATACCGCAACGCATAAATTCAGCCGTGGTGACGATGATGAATTTACCTTTGGTGCACAATTCGAAGCTTGGTGGTAATACAGTTATACCCTATGGATTTCAAGAGGCATCGCGACGGCAAGGGAACGAATCCCCGGGAGCATAGCGAATGATGTGACCGGGGTGAGTGAGTGCAGCCAACAAAGAGGCAACTTGAAAGATAACGGGTATATAACGATTTGACCTCAGATCAATCAGATTATTTGTAATGGTTAACGCCTTTTGGACTGATATGCCTCTTGACCGTGGGTATCAGTCTCTTTTTTTCAACCGAACAAGGGTAAGAGATGAAAACCAAACTGCTCTCATTTTGTCTTAGTGCTTTACTCTGTAGCGCAGCTCCTCTGATAAGCTATGCAACACCTATCACTACAACAACTCAAGCAACCACGACACAGGACACTATTGCCCCTTCCCTCTCAACAACAGCATTGCAAAAACTGAGCTGGCAACCGATTAATACCAGCGATACACAGACCATTATCCTCAATACTACATCCCAACATCTTAATGAGGGAGATATTCAAGGGCCGATAGCGGCATTCGCGCTGCCGGCAAACCGAGGCTCTCTGGATATTACCCTGAGTAGCTTAGTACAAGATAAACAAGTTTACGTACCAAATGTTTTGGTACTGGATCAAGGGTTACGCCCCGCGGCATTTTACCCGAGCAGTTATTTCCCCTATGAACGTCCGGGTGTCATGTCCACCGATCGGCTGGAAGGCAAGCTAAAACTGACACCAGCACTAGGACAACAACAAATTTATATACTGGTCTACACCACCCGTACCGATTTGCAGAAATCCACACAAATGGTTGATCCCGCCAAAGCTTACGCTCAAGGCGTCGGTAATGCCGTTCCCGAGATTCCCGATCCCGTTGCCCGCCATACGTCAACAGGCACGTTGAAGTTGAAAGTAAAATCAGAACAAAACGCTGGCAACATCACGATTGGTCAAGTTTTTTCAAGTCCGGCACAAGAACCAATCATTGTCGGGCCAACACAAACCACCGTAACACCACCTACTCCGCAAAAAGTCAAACCGGTCCTGAGTGATACAGAGCGTTATTTTAGTGATGCCATTAAAAAGGAAATTAATAACGGCAATATCGATAAGGCACTAAAATTGCTGGATGAAGCGGAACGCCTTGGGTCTGCAACTGCACGAGAAACGTTTATCAACAGTATCAAAAACAAAGGGTAAACAAATGCTCTCCGAAAAGGAGGGCATCAAGTTTCACTTTCATCACATTTTCTGGCCGGGGATACTTATGGCTGGAGGGATAAAGCCTTACTGACTATCCCAATAGGACTATTTTATTTGCCATTTTGAACCTGGGCAGTGCTCAAAATCCTCACGTACAGCGTGTACGCTCCGGTTTTTCCGCGCAGTCCGTGTTCAAACTGCCTGCAACAATTACGCCTATTAGGATAGGCATTTAGTGATTCTTAACAGGAAATTATCTTCGTAAAGAAAGGCAATAGAATTTTTTATTGCTTGATGATCCCTTATTTTACATTCATCAATAATGAGTTGTAATTTTTTAGATAATTCAAGAATATTACCTGATTTATAAAGCTCACCATTAAAATCATTGATAATATCACTCGGGCCACATTGACAATCTGAGCTTATACAATAGATACCATAAGATATTGCTTCCGCTAATACCATACCAAAACCTTCATATTTTGATGTTAAAATAAAAGCTGATATTTCTTTTATATTATCCATCACAAATTCCCAAGGCTGATCTTGCCAACCATGCCAAATAATATTGTTATTTATATTGAGTTGTGAAGATAATTCTTTCAAATAACCCTCATCTTCACCAGAACCTACTATATGTAACTCCCAATGACCATGCAATTGTGAAAGAGCTAAAAGTAGTTCAGTTAAATTTTTTGACTTATAGGCAAGAATTCTTCCAACATATAAGAATCTGACTATGTGTTTTGGTTGAGGAATTATAAAGGGATTCATCTTGATAGGATTGAAAATAAGATGAAGCTTCTCTGTTTTTATTCCAAAGGATAACATTTGATCTCTTAAACCAGAACTGATGACAAGGTGCTCGTCGGCACAGCATAAATCTTTAATTTTCTGTGGGGTAGGATTTCTAATGGAAGTATGCAGCCAAGAATAAGTTTTTACCGGGAAATTAATCTTTTCACAAGAAAGTCGAGCAATATTACAAGATGTTGTGTCTAAACTTATTAGAATCTCGGGGTGAAATGTTTCTAATATCAAGGACAGTTCGCATGCTATATCCTGGCGAGATTCGTCATTGCTTGACGCTAAGGAGATACATTGAGCATTAGATAACCAATCACGATTTTCAATTCTATTTGTCTTATTTAGAGATATGAAAATGAAATCAATTTCAATGTTGGAGCGGCCAATCAAATCTATTAAATTTGAACATGCCGTTTCTACTCCACCATATCCATTCAAGAAAAGATCATGGTATATTATGAATATTTTTTTCATTACAAATCCTTTATTTAATTAACCAAAAACGCTCTTGCGCCTTTATTTCATTAATAGTTTGATGATATTTTTCCAATGAAATTAAAATATTTGATTTATTATCAAACAGAGGTTCTAATTGAGATTCATAAAATAAAATGTTTTGCACTTTTTCTTTCAAATCAATATCCACCAATATAGCATGCTTATCAAATTTATTATTTCTTAATAAAGCATTTTCCAAACTATCGGGGTTAATAACAGGGTATTCACCTAAAACATAGGGAAAATCTTCATAAAGTAATATTTTTAACTTATGTGAGCCTTTTATATTATTTACAAGATTATTTATTATGATGTGGTCTACATGTCGACCTATTCCCAAAGGGGCATAGATATAATCAGGTTGATAATTTAATAATGTTTTGTCGATGAGATCTTGAGCCATATCGGATGCATCATCTGATTTATGTATCTGGCCACTATAAATCATGGCGGAATTTTTATACATAGGTTCACCGTATTGATCGGTTCTGTAAATGCAATCTAAAATTTTACAATGTATTGGAATCGCTGATAATTTATTGCAAAAAGCAATATCCTCATTAACTCGCTTTGAATAAAGTTTTATAAATGAATACATATTATCATTATGTGCAGAATGTGAATAATAAGATGTAATATTTTCGTCATATTCAGTAAAAAATGTTAAAATAACTACCTTTTGATTTTCTGAAACTAATTTATGTATTAAACCGCCAGCGCTTAAAGCTACATCATCTAAATGAGGTGATAGAAATAGATGTATCATTTTAAATCCCCATGTAAAAGTTATTATATTTTATTTCCATAAGTACTATATAAATAGCGGCTAAATCAATGCGTATCCCATCCCTGTTTTTTATAAAATCTGAGTTGTCAATATTTTGATTTTCTTGGAATTGAATTCTTTCATCATGGGCATAAAATTCTTTCATTATATCAAACCAGCTAGCATGGATTCTCTTTGCTGCAACTTCTATTACGCTGTCACTGTGGCCTAATATTGTCATTAAATCAGAAAAAATAGCATCATTTGTAGAAAGTAAGCTCTCATAATTAAAATTGTCAGACACAATATTATCATCATATAAATAAGTATCTTTTATCACTTCCGATATAATACTCAGATCACTCTTTATTAACCTTTTCTCAAACTTCTTTTCTTTTTCAGTGAATGCTTGATAAGGTTTTAAAAAATTAACTTGTAAGTTGTACTCAATTTCAAGTTTTGTTATTGAGTCTTGCATAGCAGTTTTATTATCGACTAAATATTTTGCACACCATAAGTCGTGTATACAAGAGGCAAGAATATCTAAGTTATCATCCTGTTCCAAGAACATACGTATTTCAGAAAATAATTTAATTTGTGAACCATTTAATTGGGGATTTAAAGTTATATGGCCGGGATTAAATATAAATGAAGCTTGCTTTAATCTTCTCTGAATTTCTTTGGTTAAGTATATTGAATTTAAATTGATTTTGCTATCCAGCAGTTTTTTATTATTTTCTTTACTCATGTCCCATCTCCTATTCTTTGTTCATTAACCTTATTTCTGTTGATGATATATCTAAGCGAAATAGCTTTTCTGGAATAGATTCAAATAGAAATTGATGTTCCTTTCTAATATTCATCAAATCATCAATTGTATGATATTTATTATTAAAAAAACGTCCAGCCACCAGAAATCTACAATCATTATTCTTAATTGTCATAAGAGATTTTTTTAATCCTTCCTCACCTCCATAATAAATAGGATTATTAATTTCTTGACATAAATCAGCGCCAATGACAAAAATTGCCCCCTGGTAAATATGCGATTTTTCAGTAAAAATTTTAGCGTCACTTAAAACTATATCACCTTTCCCCTTAAATTGTCTTATCCTCTCGAAAATTTCATCGGTTGAAATGGTAAGTTTTACCGCATTCTTGATTGACAGTTCATAATAGGGTTTTCTTTTAGTCATCTCTGTAGCGATTTCTTTTAATTCTTCATGGCCTTTATGAAGTGGATTAAAAGAACCAGATAAAATTAAAGTATCTTTCCAGTCTATGTTTGTATTGTTAAAATCTCCGTTTCTATCAATATGTATATAATTCAACTTACCACTCATTAAATCAATTAGATAACGCGCATTCTTGTTAGGCATATTCATCTATATTCTCATATGCTATTTTTATTAATTAAAGTTATATCACTTCCTTATAAACCCATATATTTCTTAAGCCCTATCATTGTATTATTTACCAATGGTAATTAATGGCATATTTTCATTCTTTTGAAATAAATATCAAATTAATTTCCCTAGTAATCCCCAGATCTTTTTAGCAGAAACCTGTTGTTTTTTAACATTAAAAAATAATATACAACTATTTTACTCGCAACTCAGCTTATTGCTAAATCACCCAAATTGCCTGAACTATTCTCATTAATCATCAGTATCTTCTTTATAATTTTCCTCAGTGATTTTAACTAAAGCAGATTTTATTCTCAAAATATCTTCCTTTGTATGCGACGTATCAAGGCTGACTCTAACAGCGCCATCAGGATAAGTTCCAAATTTTTTATGAGCTAACGGTGCGCATTGTAACCCGGGACGAGTAATAATATTGTATTTATTTTCTAGTATATAAGAGACTTCTCCGGGATGATAACCTTCTACTGTAAAAAGAATTGTTGGCAACCCAATTTTATGTTTACAAATTAATTTAACCTTTTTTAATTGTGATAACTCATCAATAAGAGTTGTACGCAAAGTTTGTAATTGATTTTGAATATTCTCTATTCCAATTTTTTTTAAACGCCTTATAGACGCTAGTAATGAAAGTATGCCAATAGTGTTTTGTGTTCCTGATTCATATTTGTATGGTATTCCAGTTGGTTGTGTAGTTAATCTTGATAATACACCTGTCCCTCCCTGGATTAATTCATTATGAGAAAATCCATTATCAAGAATAAAGTACCCGCCAATACCTGATACTCCGCCTAAACTTTTGTGTCCGCTAAAAACAAGGTAATCAATATTACCTTTCGATAAATCGATTGTTTGTGAACCAAAAGATTGAGAACCATCAACTAAAACCATCGCACCGTATAAATGTGCCAATTTTCCTATCTCATCTATATTACAAAATGTACCAATGGTATTAGAGCAACTATGAACCACTAATAACTTAGTTTTCTTATTCTTTAATAAAAATTCCAAATGCGATATATCAATTTCACCATCTGTCACATCGATAAATTGACTACTTATCCCAATATCTTTTAAATGGTTTATCGGTCTAAGTACTGAGTTATGTTCTAAATGGGTAGTAATGACATTATCACCCGGTTTAAGCGTACCTTTTATACATTCGTTGAGTGAATATGTGGCTCCTGAGTTAAAAATTACTGTCCCATGACCATTTAATTTTGTTTGTTCGATGAATTCGTGTCGGCACTCTTCAACGAGTTCCGTAATCTTTTTAGATTGTTGCGATAAAGAGCGACCTGGAGTTACTCCAAGAGTGTCCAAATACATATTTATCATGTCCTTCACTTCTTGTGATTTTGGCCATGAGGTAGAAGCTGCATCTGCATATAACATTATCCAATCTCCATATAGTTACTAAGATATAATTTGAATTTTTTAGCAGTCGCATCCATCTCCTTTATTCCTTCATTATCTCTCCAATCAGATCTTTCAGGTACATTTAAACTATTTGCCAATACTGTTCTTATCATTCCTCTCTCAATGAAATCTGATTCACCTATCGTAAAAATATACTTATTACCACTATCTTCAACATAGATATAGGGACCAGCCTCACCGAACATCTTAAGTTCATCCAATGAGTCTATTGTATGTATTTTAAATTGATTTCTTAACTTATTATGAAGATCAATCTCGGTAGGGAAACAACATAAATGTGCATGATAACAGTACTTTTGATTTGGGTCCATGACGATACAACCACCGGCTCGTCCATTTTCATAGCAAAGAGGATTGCTTATATTGTAATATTCACGATAAAAATCATTTATTATATTTTTAAACTGTTTCAGTTCTTTTATTGCTTCGTCATCATATATTTCTGCAAAGCACCGGTATCCCCCTAAATCAGTCTCACATTTGTTGGTGGCAATTATTATATAGCCCTCAATTATCTGGCCTTTAGGTACGAACGCATAGAAATATTCTCCTTGTAAAAGTATTTTATCTTTTTCAAAGAAAGATTCGGGGCGGCAAAAAATACATCCCATTTTAAACTCCTCTTATCGTTTGTCGATTCTACTGATAAACATATCTTCATGACACAAATTGAAATCTTCTTCGGTATGCCAGGCAATCATCATGCTAAACTTATTGATAATACTATGTTTATTCAGTCCGCTTTGTAGCTCAGAATAAATAGGATTTGATAAGATGATTCTGCATTTTTTCCTAATAGCAAGACAAGAATCAATCACAGATATAATTGTACCGGGAGCTGTGTTTGATAAACCTATTACTTCCACCGTAGTATCATCAAAACCTAATACCGCTAATTCTTTCCCAACAGTTAACAACTTAATATCGCTGTAGCGAGGACACTGCTTTGCATAAGCAATCCAATTGTTATTTACTTCCCTGCCGAAAAAATTGATTTTATTAATATTATCTATTTCATTAAAATCTCTCAGGTCTACATCGATTTTAGTACATCCTTCTACTACTATTTCTGTAAAATCAAAAACGTTCACTCTGCTACAGATGTATTTTTCGAAAATCTTTGAATAACATTTGATTTTTCTTTCATCTGAGTAACAAACCGTCGCATCTACATCATTACTATGTGTTTGTTTGGCACTTTCTATTATCAAAGTTGGTGATTTTACACTTTCATCTATTCCAAAATCGCTAAGCATATTAATGGATACTCGTCTGTGTTTAAGAGTGAATTCACATTTTCTTGTTATAAGAATTGACAAGCATATATCGTTTATTTTATAAAAAAATGCTTTTATCTCACTAGAAAGATTATATTCCATTTCTTTCATATTTTTCCAAATAAAATAACCTAAGCTCCCTATATCACGCTTATAAAAATTATTTATTAGGATATAATTCTCTTCCGTTATATCTTCATAGTTCAGGTTTACTCCATTCTCCATTATTTTGCCCCGTTATTTTATATTGGCGACAATGGCTTCTCATTTTTAGTTTATATTCATTTCCAAGTATATGAATCATGAAATATTGTATTTTATGACCTGTATCATAATTTAAAGATCCAACAGGAGAAAAAACTGCGATTATTTATCCTGAAAAATTAAATTGAAGTCTTCATCAATCATGCAAGAATACGGATAAAAATAGGTACTTTAAAGAGAATAATCTTTCATAAATTCTATGTGATGGGACTTTAAATGAAATAATTATATTGACCAGACCCTTGAATTAAATACGATGAGCTATTTCTGCATATCGAATAATATCCCTTACATAGCTAAGGTGATTTTGCCGGTACCAAATTCATGGAATACTTAATCATCAGTGTATATTTCGATGAGCATGAGCGCTGCTTGAATCACTGTACGATCAACTATCCTGTGATCCTGTGACTATTCCCCGATCGACTGGACGAGACTTCCCATTCCACCGACTGTCGCTCATACTTAACAAATCTGACACGAACCTCTGTGGGCAGAAATGACGAGATCCGCCACTTTTACTGAGGCAACGCCATATCAAATACGGACTACGATATGTTTACCATCAGGAAGTTGAACATCAAGGATTAACTCTCCACCTAACGCTGCAACGTAGCGTTTCAATGTTGAAAGTTTAGGGTTATTACCAGGCTGTTCTATTTTAGCAATAGTCGGTTGCTTGACCCCAAGCGCAATTGCCAGCTCAGTTTGTGAAACATCGAGAGCCTCGCGGATCTGATAAAGCCCTATCTCCCGTTTCACTTCATCAACTTTTTTAGCAATCCTACGGCGGCTTTCAGGGCTGCGTTTTTCAAGCAATTCATCAAGTGTGATCATACTCAGTTTTCCAAGATGGGAGGGGAATTAATTCACACAATTATTTTACCTCTTGCTTTTACAAGAATTTCATTAATAGAGTCAAAGTATGAAAGGAAGGGTTAGCAATGCCCTAACCCCATAGCACAGAGAATTACAACGTAATTTGTGGGTTCTGGATACCACAGGCTTGCGCATAGCGCACTAATGTTTCTATACTAGCTTTTGTTACATTATTTTCCATTTTCGTCACCGTTGGCGGCGTAACCCCCATTCTTTCCGCGACTTGCGAGCGAGTAAGTCCAGCAAACTTACGCCACTCTGCAAGGGTTTCTTGCAATCTTTCTTTACGTTCTTCAGCTTCGTAGGCGGCTTTAAATTCAGAGTCTTTCATCATTTCTGCCAGAATCTCTGAATGTGTCTTATATTTCTTCATGTTTCATTTCCTCCAATCTGCGAAATGCTAAAGCTATCTCACTTGGGTTGATTTTTTGTGTTTTCCTTATATAAACTCGCAGTATATATATTTGTTTTCCTGTCTGATATACCCATAATCCGCGTGCTATATCTCCCCCCATTGTTCGAATTTCGTAAAGACCATTTCCCAAATGTTTTGTGTCCGGTTCACGTAGTGAGCGAGGATCTTTTTCCAGCTTTCCAATCAACCTTACAAGTTTTACCCCTACTTTTGCTGGCAAAGACTTAATTTCTTGTTCGGCCTCATCATGGTATTTAACTATAAACACTCTGATTTCCTCCTAATGCAAAAAATTAACCCAAAGGATAATTTTCATCAAGAGGAAAATTGCATTTTAATGAAATATCACTTCTGACTAGATTTCTTGACTATAGATTTTCATCTATATAGCATTTAACCTATATTGAGTAAGCAGTAGTTATGTGGGCTATCGAAACGACGGACACCTTTGATGCATGGTTCGATACTTTGGATGACACCGACAGGGCCAATATGCTAGCTTCAATAATAGCACTTCGGGAAAGAGGCCCTATGTTGCCCAGGCCATACGCAGATACTGTGAACAGTTCATGCCACAGCAACATGAAAGAATTACGTGTCCAAAGCAAAGGCGACCCGCTCCGAGCATTCTTTGCGTTCGACCCCAAGCGGAGAGGAATTTTACTTTGCGCCGGTAACAAAACCGGAAACGAGAAACGGTTTTATGAAACGATGATTCCGATTGCTGACCGTGAGTTCACGGCACATCTGGAAAAGTTAAAAAAGGAGTAAATACTATGGCAAGAACTCTTGATCAAATATTAGCAAATGAAAAGCCCGAAGTTGTTGCCAATGCACAAGCTACGGCAACAGAAATGTTGCTAAACATCCATCTGGCAGAACTTCGTGAGCGGGTACAAAAGACCCAAGGTGAAATAGCTCTGGCTCTTGGTATCAAGCAACCCACGGTTTCCGACATGGAGAAGCTTGGCCGCGACTTGAAACTGTCTTCCCTCAAACGTTACGTTGAGGCAACAGGTAGCAAGCTGCGTCTCGATATCGAGTTACCCGACGGTACCCACTACGGATTTTCTGTTTAACCACAAACACTCCGGTAGCCCTCACGGATATATTTAAGATCAATATCCGCATCGATTTTTTTACGTGCCAGATGATTGTGAGGAACGAGGTCTTCAAGTGAACTCTTTTCGGAAAGAAAAATTTGAGGAGAGGATTTTTAACGTGGCGGCAAGTTCCATTTTGTGAACGAAACTCGATTAAAACAGAGCACCAAGTAAAAATTGGCACGTTATCAACAAGTTGAAATGCCCTCCAAAAAGGAGGGCATTTAGTTAGCTAGCGTGTTCTAAGAATTACTTCTTATCGCCACCAAAACCGGCATTCAACAGTTCTGCCAAGTTCGCAGTAGCCTCATCGACACTCACTTGTGGTGCCTCAGCAGGCTCATTCAATTGGCGACGACGTATGCGATCCTGATGGTAAGCATAACCGGTACCGGCAGGGATCAGACGACCGACGATGACGTTTTCTTTCAAGCCACGCAGTTCATCACGTTTACCTGCAACCGCAGCCTCAGTCAGCACGCGGGTCGTTTCCTGGAACGATGCCGCAGAGATGAAGGATTCAGTCGCCAGAGACGCTTTGGTGATACCCAACAGGTCACGGCCATAAGTTGCAGGCACTTTACCTTCTTGCTCCAGCTTACGGTTCGCCACTTTAACGCGGGCATATTCAACCTGTTCGCCTTCCAAGAACTCGGAACTACCTGTACTTTCAATGGTTGCTTTACGCAGCATCTGACGAACGATAACCTCAATGTGTTTATCGTTAATCTTAACCCCTTGCAGGCGGTAAACTTCCTGAACTTCGTTGGTGATGTAACGGGTAACCGCATGAACACCACGCAGGCGCAAGATGTCGTGTGGAGACTCTGGACCATCAGAGATCACGTCACCACGTTCAACCACTTCACCTTCGAACACGTTGAGCTGACGCCATTTAGGGATCATCTCTTCGTAAGCATCACCACCATCTAATGGGGAGATAACCAGACGGCGTTTGCCCTTGGTTTCTTTACCAAAGGAGACAATACCGCTGACTTCAGCCAGGATAGCTGGCTCTTTCGGACGACGTGCTTCGAACAAGTCAGCAACACGCGGCAGACCACCGGTAATATCTTTCGTACCGCCGGATTCCTGAGGAATACGCGCTAAGGTGTCACCCGCAGAGATGCTGACGCCATCGTCTAACTGAACAATTGCTTTGCCTGGCAGGAAATATTGAGCAGGCATATCAGTACCTGGGATCAATACATCGTTACCCTTGGCGTCAACAATTTTCAGCGCCGGACGCAGATCTTTACCACTACCAGTACGCTCTGCACTATCCAGAACAACCAGTGAAGATAGACCTGTTAATTCGTCAGTCTGACGGGTAATGGTCTGGCCATCTATCATGTCAGCGAAACGGATGATACCAGATACTTCACTGACAACTGGCATGGTGTGCGGGTCCCAGTTAGCAACGGTTTCACCGCCATTAACGGTTTCGCCATCACCTTTACCCAGTACCGCACCGTAAGGCACTTTATAGCTTTCTTTAGTACGACCAAATTCGTCGATCAAACACAGTTCAGTGTTACGGGAAGTAATCACCAATTTACCTGCGGAGTTCGTCACGGATTTAGCGTTAAACAGTTTTAGGCTACCTTTATTACGTACCTGAATGCTGGATTCGGCTGCCGCACGAGACGCCGCACCACCGATGTGGAACGTACGCATCGTCAACTGTGTACCCGGCTCACCGATGGACTGAGCCGCAATAACACCAACCGCCTCACCTTTATTGATGATGTGTCCGCGAGCAAGGTCACGACCATAGCAGTTAGCACAAACACCGAAGTCAGTTTCACAACTTACAACAGAACGTACTTTAATGCTGTCAACGGAGCTCTCTTCTAACAGATCACACCATTTTTCGTTCAGCAAGGTGTTACGTGGAACCAGAATGTCAGCAGTACCCGGTTTTAGAACATCTTCCGCCGTCACACGACCCAATACACGCTCGCGCAGTGGTTCTTTAACATCACCACCTTCAATAACCGGCGTCATCAGAATACCGTCGTGCGTACCACAGTCATCTTCTGTAACAACCAAGTCTTGCGCCACGTCAACCAGACGACGAGTCAGGTAACCAGAGTTCGCCGTTTTCAGTGCGGTATCCGCCAAACCTTTACGAGCACCGTGGGTTGAAATGAAGTACTGGAGTACGTTCAAACCTTCACGGAAGTTCGCTGTAATTGGGGTTTCGATGATGGATCCGTCTGGCTTAGCCATCAAGCCACGCATACCCGCCAACTGACGGATCTGAGCGGCAGAACCACGCGCGCCAGAGTCAGCCATCATAAAGATGCTGTTGAAGGAAACTTGTTGTTCTTCCTCACCATCACGGTTAATGACTGTTTCGGTAGACAAGTTTTCCATCATTGCCTTAGCAACACGCTCGTTTGCCGCAGCCCAGATATCGATAACTTTGTTATACCGTTCACCGGCTGTTACCAAACCAGACTGGAACTGTTCCTGAATTTCAGCAACTTCCGCTTCTGCTTCTGCAATGATCCCGGCTTTTTTCTCTGGGATGACCATGTCATCGATCCCAACAGATGCACCTGAACGTGCAGCGTAGGCAAAGCCGGTATACATGATCTGGTCAGCAAAAATAACCGTTGGCTTCAAGCCCATCACACGGTAACAAGTGTTCAGCATTTTGGAGATAGCTTTCTTACCCAGTGGTTGGTTAACCAGGGAGTAAGGCAGACCTCTTGGTACGATCATCCACAGAATTGCACGACCAATAGTCGTATCAACCAGACCTGTGTTGGTCGTGATATTGCCTTCACCGTCTTTCACTTCTTCAGTGATACGGACTTTAACGCGGGCATGCAGAGAAGCCAGACCTGCGCGATATACGCGTTCTGCTTCTTTAGGCCCGGTCAATACCATGCCTTCGCCTTTAGCGTTAACACAGTCACGGGTCATGTAGTACAGACCCAGAACAACGTCCTGAGATGGAACGATGATTGGCTCACCACTCGCTGGAGACAAGATGTTGTTAGTAGACATCATCAGCGCACGCGCTTCTAACTGGGCTTCCAGTGTCAGCGGTACGTGAACAGCCATCTGGTCACCGTCGAAGTCGGCGTTATATGCCGCACACACCAGTGGGTGCAACTGAATCGCTTTACCTTCGATCAGAACCGGTTCGAATGCCTGAATACCCAAACGGTGAAGTGTCGGTGCACGGTTCAGCAGAACCGGGTGCTCACGAATAACTTCATCCAAGATATCCCATACCACCGCCTCTTCACGCTCAACCATCTTTTTGGCTGCTTTAATCGTGGTCGCCAAACCACGCAGTTCCAGCTTGCCATAGATGAATGGCTTAAACAGCTCCAGTGCCATCTTCTTAGGCAGACCACACTGATGCAGACGCAGGTAAGGACCTACAGTAATTACGGAACGACCGGAATAGTCAACTCGTTTACCCAACAGGTTCTGACGGAAACGACCTTGTTTACCCTTGATCATATCAGCCAAGGATTTCAGCGGACGCTTGTTAGAACCAGTAATGGCACGACCACGACGACCGTTATCCAGCAAAGCATCAACCGCTTCCTGCAACATACGTTTTTCGTTGCGAACAATGATATCTGGCGCAGCCAGATCCAACAGGCGCTTCAAACGGTTGTTACGGTTAATAACACGACGATAGAGATCGTTCAGATCCGAAGTGGCAAAACGGCCGCCATCCAGTGGAACCAATGGACGTAAATCCGGTGGCAGAACTGGCAGAACCGTCAGAACCATCCATTCTGGTTTGTTACCAGACTGAATAAAGGCTTCCAACAGTTTAATACGTTTGGTCAGCTTTTTACGTTTAGTTTCAGAGTTAGTTTCGTTTAACTCTTCACGCAACGTTTCACACTCATTTTCCAGATCGAGATTTTTCAGCAAAGACTGGATAGCTTCCGCTCCCATCTTCGCATCGAATTCATCACCAAACTCTTCCAGTGCATCCAAGTATTGCTCTTCTGTCAGGATCTGACTGCGTTCCAAGCTGGTCATACCGCCTTCTACAACCACATAGGATTCGAAGTACAGTACACGCTCAATATCACGCAGTGGCATATCCAGCAACAAACCGATGCGAGATGGCAATGATTTCAGGAACCAAATGTGTGCCGTTGGAGAAGCCAGTTCAATGTGACCCATACGTTCACGACGAACTTTAGTTTGGGTAACTTCTACACCACACTTCTCACAAATTACACCACGGTGTTTCAGGCGCTTGTATTTACCACACAAGCACTCATAGTCTTTTACCGGTCCGAAAATACGGGCACAGAAAAGGCCGTCACGCTCTGGTTTGAACGTACGGTAGTTAATTGTTTCCGGCTTTTTCACTTCACCAAATGACCACGAACGGATCATATCTGGCGAGGCCAGAGCAATTTTGATCGCATCAAACTCTTCGGTCTTAGTTTGCGCTTTCAGAAACTTCAATAAGTCTTTCACGAAATGGCTCCTGTCGGAGTTAGACCTGTCAGGAGAGCAGCCCATGCCGCTCCCCCCTATGACCAGTGCAACCACTGGCTGGTAAACTGCCCGTCATATCCATTCAGGGCAGTACCAGCGGGAATACGATTTATTCGTCTTCCAGCTCGATGTTAATACCCAGAGAGCGGATCTCTTTCAACAATACGTTGAAGGATTCCGGCATACCTGGCTCCATCTGATGGTTGCCATCCACGATGTTTTTATACATCTTGGTACGGCCGTTAACATCGTCGGACTTGACGGTGAGCATTTCCTGCAAGGTGTACGCGGCACCATATGCTTCCAATGCCCACACTTCCATCTCACCGAAGCGTTGACCACCGAACTGCGCCTTACCACCCAACGGTTGCTGAGTAACCAGGCTGTACGAACCGGTTGAACGGGCGTGCATTTTGTCATCCACCAGGTGGTTCAGCTTCAGCATATACATGTAGCCAACAGTAACCTGACGCTCAAATTGCTCACCGGTACGGCCATCAAACAGGGTAATTTGACCAGAAGTTGGCAAGTCACCCAGTTTCAGCAGCTCTTTAATTTCTTTCTCTTTCGCACCATCAAACACAGGTGTCGCAATTGGCATACCTTTTTTCAGGTTTTCTGCCAAACGCATAACTTCTTCATCAGAGAAAGTGTTCAGATCAACTTTCTGACGGGTTTCATCACCCAGGTCATAAGCTTTCTGGATAAATTCACGCAGTTTGGCAACTTCCTGCTGCTGTTTCAGCATCGCATTGATCTTGTCGCCAATACCTTTCGCCGCCATACCCAGATGCGTTTCCAAGATCTGACCAATGTTCATACGTGATGGTACGCCCAGTGGATTCAATACGATATCTACCGGAGTGCCGTTTTCATCGTAAGGCATATCTTCGATCGGGTTGATCTTGGAGATAACACCCTTGTTACCGTGGCGACCCGCCATCTTATCACCAGGCTGAATCTGACGTTTAACCGCCAGATAAACTTTGACGATTTTCAGCACACCCGGCGCCAAATCATCACCCTGTGTGATCTTACGGCGTTTAGCATCCAGCTTTTTCTCGAACTCAGCTTTGAGTTCGTCATACTGTTCAGCCAACTGTTCCAACTGATTCTGTTTCTCTTCATCAGCCAGACCCAGTTCTAACCAACGCTCACGAGGCAGTTTATCCAGTTTTTCCGCTTCAATGCCGCCAGCAATTAAGACAGAACGGATACGTGCAAACAGGCCAGCTTCAAAGATTTGCAACTCTTCTGTCAGGTCTTTCTTAGCCTGACGCAGTTGCATCTCTTCGATTTCCAAAGCACGCTTATCTTTTTCTACGCCATCACGGGTAAATACCTGTACGTCGATAACCGTACCGGATACGCCATTTGGTACGCGCAGAGAAGAGTCTTTAACATCAGACGCTTTCTCACCGAAAATAGCTCGCAGCAATTTTTCTTCTGGCGTTAGCTGAGTTTCACCTTTAGGTGTCACTTTACCAACCAGAATGTCACCGCCGGTCACTTCTGCGCCAATATAAACAATACCGGATTCATCCAGTTTGGAGAGCGCAGCTTCACCCACGTTAGGGATGTCAGCCGTGATCTCTTCAGGCCCTAATTTGGTATCACGAGATACGCAAGCCAGTTCCTGGATATGAATGGTTGTAAAGCGATCTTCCTGGACGACACGCTCAGAAACTAAGATGGAGTCCTCGAAGTTATAACCATTCCACGGCATGAACGCTACGCGCATGTTCTGACCTAGCGCGAGTTCACCCAAGTCAGTAGATGGCCCATCAGCCAGTACATCGCCGCGTTCCACGGGTTCGCCCAAAGAGACACATGGCATTTGGTTAATACAGGTGTTCTGGTTAGAACGGGTATATTTCGTCAGGTTATAAATATCAATACCTGCTTCACCCGGATACATTTCATCTTCGTTTACTTTGATAACGATACGAGATGCATCGACGTACTGAACTACACCACCGCGCTTAGCAACAGAAGTTACACCTGAGTCAACCGCTACTGCACGTTCCATACCCGTACCAACCAACGGCTTATCAGCACGCAGAGTAGGTACAGCCTGACGTTGCATGTTTGCACCCATCAATGCACGGTTTGCGTCATCGTGTTCCAAGAATGGGATCAAGGAAGCACCAACGGAAACCACCTGCTGGGTGGAAACGTCCATATACTCAACCTGCTCACGGTTAAATAAGCTGGATTCACCATAATTACGGCAAGTTATCAGATCTTCAACGAAGTGACCTTCATCATCTAATACGGTGTTCGCCTGTGCGATAACGAAGTTACCTTCTTCAATCGCGGACAGGTAGTGAATTTCATCAGTAACAACACCATCACGAACCAGACGATACGGGGTTTCAAGGAAACCATACTCGTTAGTCTGCGCATAAACAGACAATGAGTTAATCAGACCGATGTTCGGACCTTCAGGGGTTTCGATTGGACATACACGGCCATAGTGGGTTGGGTGTACGTCACGCACTTCGAAGCCAGCACGCTCACGGGTCAAACCACCTGGACCCAACGCAGAGATACGGCGTTTGTGAGTGATTTCAGAAAGTGGGTTGTTTTGGTCCATAAACTGAGACAGTTGGCTGGAACCAAAGAATTCTTTCACTGCGGCTGAAATCGGCTTAGCGTTGATCATGTCCTGAGGCATCAGTGTATCCAGATCACCCAAGGACAGACGCTCTTTAACCGCACGCTCAACACGTACCAGACCAACACGGAACTGGTTTTCTGCCATCTCGCCAACAGAACGGATACGACGGTTGCCTAAGTGGTCGATATCGTCGACTTCACCTTTACCATTGCGGATATCAATCAGTTTCTTCATGACATCGATGATGTCATCTTTACTCAGAATACCGGAACCTTCAACTTCTTCCCGACTCAATGAGCGGTTGAATTTCATACGACCAACCGCAGAAAGATCATAACGATCTTCTGAGAAGAACAGATTTTCAAACAGATTTTCTGCCGCTTCACGGGTTGGTGGTTCACCAGGACGCATCATGCGATAAATCTCAACCAAAGCACTCAAACGGTCATTGGTTGGATCAACACGAAGTGTCTCGGAAATATATGCGCCGTGATCTAAATCGTTGGTGAACAATGTTTCGATAGATTTGTGACCAGACTGGCTCAAACGTGCCAACAGATCTAAAGAGAGCTCCATGTTAGCAGCACAGATAATTTCACCTGTATTGACATCAATGTAGTCTCTTGCAACAACTTTACCCGCAATGTATTCAACAGGAACCTCAATACGGTTCACTTCGTCTTTTTCTAACTGGCGGATATGACGTGCGGTAATACGACGGCCTTTTTCAACATAAACCTTGCCGTTTGCTTCAATATCAAAAGAAGCAGTTTCACCACGCAAACGTTCTGGTACCAGAGTCATTTGCAGTCTGTTGTCACGAATTTCGAAAATCGTTTTACTGAAGAACAGGTTCAAAATCTCTTCAGTGCTGTAATTCATTGCACGCATAATAATCGTTGCCGGCAATTTACGACGGCGGTCAATGCGCACAAACAGATTATCTTTTGGATCGAATTCGAAATCTAACCAAGAACCACGGTAAGGAATAATACGTGCGTTATACAGTACTTTACCGGATGAGTGAGTTTTACCCTTATCGCTGTCAAAGAATACACCAGGACTACGATGCAACTGGGAGACAATAACTCGCTCAGTACCATTGATAACAAAAGTACCGTTGTCAGTCATGAGCGGAATTTCACCCATGTAGACTTCTTGCTCTTTGATATCTTTGACCGTGCCTTCCGGTGCTTCACGTTCATAGATAACCAGACGCAACTTAACGCGCAGAGGTGCAGAATAAGTTACACCTCGAATCTGGCACTCTTTAACATCAAACACTGGCTCACCAAGACGGTAGCTAACGTATTGCAGCTCCGAACTGCCACTGTAGCTCTGAATTGGGAATACAGAACGGAATGCCGCTTCTAAACCATTCTGGCCTTCTGGATCTTGCTCGATAAACTTCTGGAACGAGTCAAGTTGGATAGAAAGGAGATAAGGTACGTCCAACACTTGCGGACGCTTACCAAAATCCTTACGAATACGTTTTTTCTCGGTATAGGAGTAAACCATAGGGTTCCTCAGCTCGCTGATCAGTGACCCACTCTGCCCGCCCTAAAGGACAGCTCTTTACAACACTGTTTTTTCGAACAGAAAATTGAATTATTTTCCGTAATACTCATTACTATTACTCTTAAATCATTTCATTGCGTTACATTACTACCGAGCTACCCGAGTGGATCGTAGCTGAGAACGCAGTATATTAAGTCGTCAATAGGAAAAAGTATTTGGGGGTTAATTAACAGCCAAACAGTGGAAATGCTGCTAATGCCCTACAGCGCAAAAAGGCTGGTGATTTTTTAATCACCAGCCATCAGCCTTTAAAGTCAGGCTGCTAACTCAAAACTAAACTTACTTGATCTCAACAGAAGCACCAGCTTCTTCCAGAGATTTTTTCAGCGCTTCAGCATCATCTTTGCTGATGCCTTCTTTCAATGTAGCGTTTGGAGCGCTTTCAACCAGATCTTTAGCTTCTTTCAGACCCAAGCCAGTTGCGCCACGTACTGCTTTGATAACAGCAACTTTGTTACCGCCAATAGCAGACAGAACAACGTCAAACTCAGTTTGTTCTTCAACAGCTTCAGCAGCACCGCTAGCAGCAACAGCTACCGCCGCCGCCGCAGAAACGCCGAATTTGTCTTCCATTGCAGTGATCAGTTCAACAACATCCATGACGGACATTGTTGCAACTGCGTCCAGAATTTGTTCTTTATTGATAGACATAACAAGTGTTCCTAAAATTCAGAAATAATTTATACGTTAAAAAGCAACGAAGGAAATCGGCAATTAAGCTACTTCTTTCTGCTCGCGTGACTCGCGTAACGCAGCCAGAGTACGAACCAGTTTGCCTGCAACGGCTTCTTTCATGGTTGACATCAGGCGTGCGATTGCTTCTTCGTAAGTCGGGAGTGTTGCCAAACGGTCAATATTGGCCGCAGGAATAAACTCACCTTCAAAGGCTGCTGCTTTAATCTCGAATGCTGGATTCGCTTTCGCGAACTCTTTGAACAGACGAGCAGCTGCGCCCGGGTGTTCGTTAGAGAAAGCAATCAAGGTTGGACCAACAAACGCTTCTTTCAGGCACTCATAGGCAGTACCTTCAACAGCACGGCAGATCAACGTGTTACGAACAACACGAATGTAAACGCCAGCTTCGCGACCTGCTTTACGCAGTTCAGTCATTTTATCTACAGTAACGCCACGGGAATCCGCAACAACCGCAGACAGCGCGCCTTTGGCAACTTCGCTGACTTCAGCAACAATCGCTTGTTTGTCTTGAAGATTTAGTGCCATTAGCTTCTTGCTCCTGGATTAACCGGGAAGAACCCGGAACTCACATCGCTCATAACACCATAAAGGGGCCTGAGCTCTAAAACACGGTGAGCAGAATCCAGAAATGAATTTCATTTGGCTCTGTCACCGTCTACGCAGGAATATTAAGTAATTACTTACACCTGCGGTCTTGGACGGGGCTTGGATTAGGCCAAGCTCCAACCGAAAATTTTTTATTTAGCTAATAAAAAACTTACTAGCCAAACATAAGGCGCCAAATTTTAGACAAATCTGACGCCAAGGTAAAGCGATAATCACAATCACATTCAGCTAAAATTAAGCTGAAGCATTCAGACCAGACTGGTCAATCGCAACACCTGCGCCCATGGTAGTGGACAGGCTAACTTTCTTAATATAAATACCCTTAGCAGAAGATGGTTTGGCTTTTTTCAGCGCAACCAGCAGAGCTTCCAGGTTTTCTTTCAATTTGTCAGTGTCGAAGTCAACTTTACCAATGGTGGTGTGGATAATGCCGTTTTTATCGTTACGGTAACGAACCTGACCCGCTTTAGCATTCTGAACAGCTTCAGCAACATTAGGAGTTACAGTACCCACTTTAGGGTTTGGCATCAAACCACGAGGACCCAGGATTTGACCCAATTGGCCAACAACGCGCATTGCATCTGGAGAAGCGATAACAACGTCAAAGTCCATTTCGCCTTTTTTAACCCGTTCAGCCAAATCTTCCATACCTACCAGTTCAGCGCCTGCTGCTTTAGCAGCTTCTGCATTTGCGCCTTGGGTAAATACAGCTACGCGAACGGAACGGCCAGTACCGTGAGGCAGTACCGTTGCACCACGCACGTTCTGGTCAGATTTACGAGCGTCGATGCCGAGATTAACAGCAACGTCAACGCTTTCTACGAATTTAGCGGTAGCCAGCTCTTTCAGCAGAACAACGGCTTCGTTAATGTCATACTGCTTAGTTGAATCCACTTTTTCACGGATTGTGCGCATGCGCTTGGTCAGTTTAGCCATTGATTAACCCTCCACTACCAGGCCCATGGAACGAGCAGTACCTTCAATTGAACGCATCATTGCGTCAACGCTAGCACCTGTCATATCCGCAGCTTTAGTTTCAGCAATTTCACGAATCTGCGCGCTGGTCACTTTACCAACTTTGTCTTTGTTCGGTTTGCCGGAACCCGATTTAATGCCCGCAGCTTTCTTCAACAAAACAGCCGCTGGTGGGGTTTTAGTAACGAAAGTGAAGGAACGATCAGAATAAACAGTGATCACAACAGGAATTGGCAGACCTTTTTCAATGCTGTCAGTTTTAGCATTGAACGCCTTACAGAATTCCATGATGTTAACACCCTGCTGACCCAGAGCAGGACCTACTGGAGGGCTTGGGTTAGCCATACCAGCTGCAACTTGCAACTTGACATAGGCCTGTACTTTCTTAGCCATTGATAATTTTCCTCTATGTGGGTGATATCGCCTTTGATTTAAAAGGCTCCCCTGTCATTTCAGTCCCGCCTTATCCAGGCCAGACTACTAAAAAACAAAAGGCGCGAAATTGTATGTTAATTTCTCACCTATTGCAAGCCAGCAAAAGATACGCTCGAAAATTACGCCTTCTCTACCTGGCTGAAATCCAGCTCAACCGGTGTCGCACGACCAAAGATAGAAACTGAAACTTTCAGGCGGCTCTTCTCGTAATCGACTTCTTCCACAACACCATTGAAGTCTGCGAATGGACCATCGCTGACACGAACCATTTCGCCTGGTTCGAACAATGTTTTTGGCCGTGGTTTATCACCAACCTGCTGAAGGCGATTCATAATCGCATCAACTTCTTTATCACTGATTGGTGCCGGACGGTCAGATGTACCACCGATAAAACCCATGACGCGTGGTACGCTGCGAACGAGATGCCATGTTGCATCGTTCATGATCATTTGTACCAGCACATACCCAGGGAAGAATTTGCGTTCACTTTTGCGACGCTGGCCGCTACGAATCTCAACAACTTCCTCTGTTGGCACCATCACTTCGCCAAAAGAATCTTCCATATCATGTAGTTTGATATGTTCACGTAAAGATTGTGCAACACGACCTTCAAACCCGGAAAATGCCTGTATAACATACCAACGTTTTTTTGGGGAATCTGACATCTTAGAACCTCAGGCCTGTAATAAGTGAAACTAAACGCACCAGGATACCGTCAAGACCCCAGAGGATCAAAGACATCAATGCAGTCACCGCCGCAACAATCAAAGTCGTGTGCAGCGCTTCCTGGCGAGTTGGCCAAATGACTTTGCGCATTTCAATGCGGGCTTCACGAGCGAAAGCCAGTGTGGTTTTACCCTTTGCAGTCCAGAGCGCAGCCGCTCCCGCAAGAGCAACAATAACAACAACCGCCATCGCGCGTAGAGGAAGGCTATACTCCCGATAAAGGTAGTTTCCAACGATAGCAACCGTTAATAAGGCTGCCACTAATAGCCATTTCATTACTTCAAGACTACGCCTGCTTTCTTGAGCATCGCTATTCGTACTCATAAACCAACCTGTAACTATGATTTAAATAGATAGCCAGCTTGCCTCGCAAGAGCAAAACAAATCAGACCGAACCAAAAAATTTGAGTGATTGTATCTGACTTGGCGCCATAATTCAGTATGACATTGTATATCTGAGAGCGATATAGCCAATTCGTTGCATCAGAGCCTATCTCACCAATAATTAAAAACAACTATTGATGAGATAGGTTCTTATTAAGACAACGTACAAAAAGGGCATCGGTTGATGCCCTTTTAGTGTAATCACATCAAAAAATTATGCGATAACTTTAGCAACAACACCAGCACCTACTGTACGTCCACCTTCACGGATAGCGAAGCGCAGACCCTGGTCCATTGCGATTGGGGCAATCAGGGTAACTTTCATCTGAATGTTATCACCTGGCATCACCATTTCCACGCCTTCTGG